>NZ_JAUBPO010000030.1:63686-64363 GCF_036700785.1 Microcoleus sp. S28C3
ATCTGATTCCAACTGAGGTAAAGCTCTGTCAGATTCGACAGTTGCCCGAGCTCCTCTGGGATGGAGGTAATCTGATTCCAACTGAGGTAAAGCTCTGTCAGATTCGACAGTTGCCCGAGCTCCTCTGGGATGGAGGTAATCTGATTGCTCATGAGGTCAAGCCGTGTCAAATTCGACAGTTGCCCGAGCTCCTCTGGGATGGAGGTAATCTGATTGTTACTGAGGTTAAGCCATGTTAGATTCGACAGTTGCCCGAGCTCCTCTGGGATGGAGGTAATCTGATTGTTACTGAGGTTAAGCTCTGTCAGATTCGACAGTTGCCCGAGCTCCTCTGGGATGGAGGTAATCTGATTCCAACTGAGGTAAAGCTCTGTCAGATTCGACAGTTGCCCGAGCTCCTTTGGGATGGAGGTAATCTGATTGATACTGAGGTCAAGCTGTGTCAGATTCGACAGTTTGCCGAGCTCCTCTGGGATGGAGGTAACCTGATTTTTATGGAGGTCAAGCAGTGTCAGATTCGACAGTTGCCCGATCGCCTGTGGGATGGAGGTAATCTGATTGCAATAGAGGTTAAGCAGTGTCAGATTCGACAGTTGCCCGAGCTCCTGTGGGATGGAGGTAATCTGATTCCAACTGAGGTCAAGCTGTGTCAGATTCGACAGTTGGCAGAGCTCCTC
>NZ_JAUBPO010000030.1:64463-67220 GCF_036700785.1 Microcoleus sp. S28C3
TGGGATGGAGGTAATCTGATTGTCACGGAGGTCAAGCTGTGTCAGATTTGACAGTTGGCAGAGCTCCTCTGGGATGGAGGTAATCTGATTGTCACGGAGGTCAAGCTGTGTCAGATTTGACAGTTGGCAGAGCTCCTCTGGGATGGCTGTAATCTGATTGCCACGGAGGTCAAGCTGTGTCAGATTCGACAGTTGCCAGATTGCCTCAGGGATAGCTGTAATCTGATTGCCACCGAGATTAAGTATTTTTAAGTTGGTTAATTGAAGAACAGCATCAGGAAACTCAGTTAACTTATTCCCAACCCATTCTATTTTCTCTTCATCGAACTTCCCCCCCAAAAGCAAAGTCTCAAGCTGCGTACACTTGCCAATCTCCGGCGACAATTCCTCCAACCCCAACTCCGACAAATCCAGTTGGGTCAATTTTTCCTCGGCTGCCCGGTGAATTCGCCGCACTGCTTCCTCTCGCGTCATGCCCTTTGTCTCTCGGTAGGATTCATTTTATTGTGACAGGATTTTTTGTTGGGTGGGGAAAGCCAGCAGGAATAAGGACACCGCAGGAATCAGGACACGACGCGCTGCCGTTTCCCTACAATTAATCGGGCGATGACTATATCCGAGGGAGGGCGATGTCGATTATTTTGGAGTAGGGAAACGGCATTGCCCTGTCCAGAGTTGCCTAGGCACCAAAACCAAAGAAACCGGGTTTTTATCCCTTTTCTACGGCTGTAACGCGTCTTCTGGGCAAAAACCCGGTTTCTGGCCACCCGCGCATCATCTGATGGCGATCGCCAAATTTTCACTTTTAATACAGCCTCACCCTTTCAATCATCGGTTTGATGAGCAACAATGAGGCGATCGATTTATTGGTGGTGGCGATCGTAATAACGCCAAGCATTCTCTTTTCTCGAAATCTGGCACAATCAGCACTAGCTAACAGTGAAACCGAAGGATTTGGACTATGAAAAGATTGCTCAGAGCGAGGAAGTGCGAGGGATAAACTTTGAATTACTGTTGTGCTGTATTAATCTGGTCGATCGTGTGGATGCTATCAAAACTTTTCAGCAAGCACTCAAGAACGATTAAAAAAAGTAAGGGTTTTCAACTCAGATTGAGTATCAAGCCACATAAAAAACACAACCCCGACCATAGGCTGGGGTTGTGTTTTTTACAAGAAAAATTTTAAGTGCGGATAAAAGGACTTGAACCTTCACTCCTCTCGGAACCAGAACCTAAATCTGGCGCGTCTGCCAATTTCGCCATATCCGCATTTTGAGATTTAAATACTATAGCACACAACAGAGCGATCGGTCAATCGATTTTAGATTTTAGATTTTAGATTTTAGATTAAAGAAAGCGACCCACTGATAATTCCGCAGGCTGATGGCCAAATTGCTCGATCGCTCAACATCGAGAAACCCGGTCATTTTTGGACACCGGGTTCAATCATGAGTTATCGCCACAGCAATTTTCCGTATTTTTCACTTGTCACTTACTTTTGGCCCAGCGCTTTCCAGGTTGTTTCATCCACCATGCCGTTAGCCGTCAAATCCTTAAATTTCTGAAAGTTCTTGACAGCCGTAGCAGTGCGAGCGCCAAAAATGCCGTCGATCGGGCCCGGATCGTAACCCTGTATTTCCAAACGCACCTGTAGCGTCTTCACCTTGGAACCGACAGCGCCTTTATTGAGAAGAGTTGGAGGATTGCCGGGAACAGCAGCATTGCTCAGAATTGGAGCATTGCTCTGCACAGTTTCAGGAGCTGCCGCCGGATCTGCTGCTAAAGCTGTCCAAGTTTCTTTGTCCACAATGCCATCTGAGTTCAAACCCTTAGACTGCTGAAAGGCACGGACTGCCGATGTGGTCCGAGAACCATAGGAACCGTCGATCGTCCCTACCTTGAAACTGTGCACCTGCAAACGCTGCTGTATGGCAGCAACTTCTGGCCCGTCAGCTCCCGCCGAGATTGTTTTTTCCTTTCTCACTGGCGGCTGCTCGCCCGCGTAAAAAGGCTTATTAAACATATCTGCTTGGGAATTTTCCTCGGGCGATGCTGACGCACCCGGATCGGCGGGAGCCGTAAAGTCTCTGCGGTACTGTTCCTGCACCAAGGGTTGGGAGTCGAAAGCAGCAGTTGCCTTTCGGGTCAACGCGGGAACGAGCAGAGCGAGCAAGCTGAAAATCGTAACAGTAGTCACACGCATAAATTTCATCCTGTTAGTAAGGTTTGACAAGGTTTCGCTGTTTTCATGTTTCTCAATCTAATTGTATTACCCGGACTGCTTTATGAGACATATAGCAGAAGCAAGAAGGAAGAATCCCCTTCGACTTGGCGATCGGGTAACTAGAAGTCCGAAGAAAGGGGTAATCGACCGCATTGGTTTGAACCCTTAAGAAGCTCCTAAGCGTTTGGCGCGGTTGCTATATCTGCCCCGGCCTCTAGAAGAGAAGTTCGGCAATGGAGACACCAGCACTTAGAAGTTGCGAGTTAGAAGTTACGTGTTAGAAGTAGGGGCCGGTTCGCACTATTCCTAATAAACCCGGTTGATTCCGAAATCTTTCGTTACCAAAGCCAATATTTTCGTATAAACCACGTCTTTTAGCCTCAGTCTTAGGGTACAAAACCTGCCTTTATTCACAAATCTTTACAGGCGGATTTTGTACAAAGTTGCTCTATGAGAGGCTAACGGGACTTAAACAAATTTTAAGCCCAAACAAAGCCTAAACTGGCTTTATAAGCGGAGAATACGTCCCAATT
>NZ_JAUBPO010000031.1:0-66364 GCF_036700785.1 Microcoleus sp. S28C3
TCGGAATGGGGGCGAGATTTGTTTGCTGCTGTTCGTTCAGTTGTTAATACTGGCAAGCGTCAGGGCTTGACGGCTTATCAATCTATTCAACAAGCTCTCTCTACTGATCGCTCCCTTTTTTGCCCTAGTTGAGCAATTACCCCAATTCATAGTATGCTTGACCGCGACCGAAATAAGCTTCTGCCAAGTTAGGATTAAATTGCAGCGCTCGATCGTAATTGTAAATTGCTTGCTGCTTGTTTCCCTGTTTGGAAGTAGCAATCCCCAATCCGAGGTAAGCTTGAGGTATGTTCGGATTCAGCGCTAAAGCCTGAGTAAAATTGGCGATAGCCCCCGGAACATCTCCCTTTTGAACTTTCAAAGAACCTTGGTTGCTGAAAGTTGCGGCTTTTTGAGCGATCGCCACTCTTTGACCGATCGCAGCGCGATTGGCCCGGTAATTAGATAACTTATTTTGAGCTAGATTATAAACAGGTGTACGTGAATCGATCGCTTCTAAAAGTGCGATCGCCTGTTGCCATTTACTTTGCGACTGATGCCAAACTTCCATCGGATGAGGCGGTTTTTGCACAACTACAGCAGCTTCCATCGCCAATTGTTGAGCTTTTTCTAGACTTTCTGCAGCCTGTAAATTTTGCGCTACTGGAACCAAATTCGGGCGCAGTTGCAGCAAATCTGCTCTAGCTTGTTGATACCCAAAGCCGGGGAAGTTAGGAATTTTCTCTAAATTGGCGATCGTTTCTTTAAGTCGTCGATCGAAACTTCTGAGCAGATTTACATCGGTGACTTTCCCTGCATTCTGCGTTTCAACTGCCAGTATTTTCGCTTGCTTCAGCGTTTCATTTCCCGATCGCATAACGGCGCTCATCCCTGCACCTGTTCCCAACATCAAAACGCCTAAACTTGCTAATAAAGCTGCGGGTATTTTGCGGCTTCGCGAATTATTAACTTGATTGTTAAGTCGTGATGGTTGTACCCTTCGAGTCTGACGAGATTGTTCCGCTTCCGGTTCTGAATCCACCTCCAACTCCCAAGCCGGCAACTGCAAATCATCTGCTGCTGTTCCCGCTGTCAACTCCCTACTAATGGGAGCAATATTATTGCTATTTCCGCTGGAATACTTGTCAACCAAACTCTGCAATCCTGCTTGATATCCTTCTCCTACCGCCTGAAATCTCCACTCTCCATTCTTTCTATACAAACGACCAAACTCTACAGCAGTCTCTCGCGAAAAATTCTCTTTTAATTCATACCGAACCAGTTCGCTTTTCGTATCCAAATTGCTAATTTTGATAAAAGCATTTTTGATATTGCTAAAATTTGCATTAATTTTCTGTGCTTCGTGAATAGTGGCAGCAAAAGTCACTTCCTCAATTTCAGGATTAATTTTCTCTAAAATAACGCCGTAAATAGTCTTATTCTCTTGACCTCGGTTATTTTTGTCATAAATCGATTGCAGTACCGAACCGTCACAGGATTGCAGATTATTGTAAAAGATAAAATATTTATCGTTAGGTATTTTGCCGTCAGCACCTAGCATAAACGCCGAGACATCAATCTCGTAGCTTTGTCCTGCCTCTGTCACCTGCCAACCGAGGGCGATCGCCATTTTTTTTTAACCAGGCACTTTTTTAGAGATATTAAATCTCTCACCCTTACTTAATTGCATTGCCATCTGCTTATTTGTTAAACCTAAAATTTTATATTCCTAATCTTAATGTTACGTGGCACAATAAGTTCTTTAATTAATGAAATTTAACAGAGTTTCTCTAATCGCGGGCTTGATTAAAAATATCTGCTGCCTGTATCTGAATTTATTGAGATTTACTTAGAGAGAATTACCTAAGTAAAAACCGGAATTTCTGCCCCAAGCGGTTTCTACAATTGAACTTAATTTGACATTAGTTTGGAGCATTTTCAAAACTAGGTAGCAAGGTAACAAATTTACCAAAATCTCCAGACGAAACTGTTCCGCTTCCGGTTCTGGCTTCACGTCCAACTCCCCAGCCGGGAACTGCAAATCATCTGCTGTTCCCGCTGCCAACTCGTTAGTAATTGGAGCAATATTATTACTGTTTTAGCTGCAATACTTGTCAACAAAACTCTGCAATCCAGCCTGATATCCTGCTCCTACCGCCTGAAATCTCCACTCTCCATTCTTTCTATACAAACGACCAAATTCTACAGCAGTCTCTCGCGAAAAATTCTCTTTTAATTCATACCGAACCAGTTCGCTTTTCGTATCCAAATTGCTAATTTTGATAAAAGCATTTTTGATATTGCTAAAATTTGCATTAATTTTCTCTGCATCGTGAATAGTCACAACAAAAGTTATTTCCTCAATTTCAGGATTAACTCTTTCTAAGATAACGCCGTAAATAGTCTTATTCTCTTGACCTTGGTTGTTTGTTTCAGGAATCGATTGCAGTACCGAACTGTCAAAGGATTGCAGATTATTGTAAAAGATAAAATATTTATCGTTAGGTATTTTGCCGTCAGCACCTAGCATAAACGCAGAGACATCAATCTCGTAGCTTTGTCCTGCCTCTGTCACCTGCCAACCGAGCGCGATTGCCATTTTTTTTAAACCGGGTGCTTCTTTAGAGATATTAAATCTCTCACCCTTACTTAATTGCATTGTCATCTGCTTATTTGTTAAACATCAAACTTTATAGCGTTCATGTTAATATTAAGTGGGACAATAACTTTTCTTCTTTAAGAAAACTTAATATTTTGGTTCTAATAGCGGGTTTGATTAAAAATATGTGCTGCCTGTATCCGAATTTATTGAAATTTACTTAGATAGAATTACGTAAATAAAAACCGGGCTTTCTCCAAAACCCGGTTTCTACAATTGAACTTAATTTGACTCTATTTTTGAGCATTTTCAGAACTAGGTGGCAGGGTCACGAAATTCCCAAAAGCTCCAACCGTTTGATAGCTTTTTTTGCCCACTTCAGTTGTGTAAATACTGGCAACACCTAAGTTCTGACGCTGCGTTGTATTGTCGAGCAAGCTTTCGATCGTACTCCGCTGCGAAGTCAGCAAATTCTTGCAACTGCCGATCAAAGTCTGTGCAACGCCGCTCAAAGCTTGGGGCACGCGAGAATCCTTGCACACAGTGCTTTCCAACTCGGTTTCGAGTACGCCGGAAGCATAAGTTAGATATTTGTCTCTCGGAGGATTTGTAAATGCCATGCCGGCTGCTAGGACAGTCAGGGCGATCGCGACTTTTCCCACGTTGCCGAAAAAATTAGAGGTTGGCTTGTTAGTATTCATTGCTTTATCAATAATCATTTTTCACCTAGCCCGGTTGAGTTATAATCTTCTCTTGATTTAAACTACACTTCCTCAGAAACAGATTTCAGAAAGGAGAGGACAGTTTTTAGATTGGAGGCGAGTTGCGAGTAAGTCTCTCACTTGCCCACCTTCCTTTTACCTTCCTAGTTTCCCCAAATCCGCTAAATCTCGAAAATAATCTCGATCGGAGGGCAACTACCAGGGGATTGCCCCTACTAACTGGTTCCTAGGCTCTGCCTGGGAACCGAGATCCAGAGGCTCTGCCTCGCTGTTCTCGGTGAGGCAGAGGCAGAGCCTCTAGATCTGCATCCCCAGGCAGAGCCTGGGGACGAGGAAAAGAAGTAACATAAATTACTGATACAGTTCAGCCGATGGAGAGGAAAAAATGAACGGAGTAGAGTTCTTTAAGAGGTCACTCGGTAAATGGGAAGGTCGCCGTTGGTACGTTTATGACAATGGGGACAAGGTAGTGCGATACACCCAGTTTAGTAATGAGATGATATCCTCAGAAAAATTCCTATTTCCGGAGGGTATTTCAGTCCACCATAACTTCAAAGTCTGGAATGTTACTGAGAGGAAATTAGAGAATGAGATGGCTACAGTTCTCCATGCTTGTCCAGAGTACATAGTTCGTGAAGTAGGCTACTTAGGGGAGGAGAGTATTGAGTGTCCAATTACCTCTATCGGTAATGATATGTGCCGGATGATTACCAAATATAAAAATGGTTGGACTCATATGGAGTTTTTCCATTTTCTGGGTACTGAAGTAAGAGCGCGGAACATCAGGTATGACGGAATTGATTGTAGTGGCACTTTTCTCGAAAATCGAGTGAATGAATTCCCAGAATTAACCCTCGAAAATTTGGTGAATATTTGCCTAAATGAGGGTAGACGTGAGTGAATCAAGACATCTTTCATAGTAGATTTTGCATTAGAGATAATGCTGCAATCAGGGAATAGCCGATATGATAGATCTAAAAGCACAAAATTGGCAGAATTTATGTACCAACCATTTGCATGATTGGTACGGAATTTGGACAAGATATTCTCCCCAAGGAGAAGTTATTGAGTCGTTTAAAAGCCTGAGAAGCTTTCAGAGCAATCCAGAGCAAACTGAAATTGCTCAAACAAATCGGTACATGTATGCTGACGGCAGAATTCAGGAAGAAAATTGGGAATATAACCAGGAATCTAATAGCTTAGCTGATGGACACTTTCACCCGGCACGCGAGTCGTTAAGAGGAATTTACTTTGAACAGGGGGCGGCAACCTGGGTAACAAAACAATTAAAAAGGGACTCGTATTTGAGATTAGAGTTATTTTTTAGATACGAGAACTTACGACATAGTGTAGGCATCGTTTATGACGCTAACTGGAACTTAATGCGAACAGCGAGTATTCGTGAGGATGCTGCTGGATTTCCTAGTAAATATTGGTCAACTGAACTCGATGTATTGCCTGAAAGAAATTTGAGCGGCAATTGGCAAGGAACCTCTGTTACCATGACCCCTGATTTACAAGTTTCGTCTCCTGTGCCAACTCAGTTGCATTGGCCTTGGGAAGGAAACGAAACTTTCTTTTTACCAGATGGAATTTCTGTGAGCTGTCCTGAAAAAGTCAGTATTGGTACCGACTTTTTCCTTGTAGCCAATTGGCTGGTGACAACTTCTCATCTGCAACAACTGATTGTTAAATATGACGAGGAGGGAGATTTTTCTAGCTTGACGTTGCAACTGTTATACCTAGCAGATGAGTCGGAAAAGTAAAAGCAAGTAACCACAGCTTTTTGCTCAAATCACTATGTTAGGATGAATCAATTGATAACCAATTGCTTTGATTTTCTGATTTCTTACACGCACATTATTGCCACGAATGCTGGATTGTGAAGGGTTCCACAAAACCTGGGGGAGATTGTAGAAATTGCACACTTGGTTCGACAGCTCTCCTATGGTAATCTTCTGATCGTCAACCAAATTGTAGATACCTTGACATCGTTTTTCTCGCATAAACTCCACCGCTGAAACAATGTCGTCGAGGTGAACCCAATTCGTAAAGTTTTTACCCGTTCCTGAAAGGGATGTGCCAGCAACAGACCGAAAGCGCTTTTCCATGTCACGACCTGGCCCGTAAATTCCCCCCAAGCGCAGAATACAAACTCTGACATTTTCACGATTAGCCTGTAACAAAATCTGCTCTGTCTCAGATAGAATATTCCCGTGTAAGCTGATGGGAGCTACAAGGGACTCTTCATCAACCCAATCCCCATTTTGGTTACCGTAGACGGAGCAACTACTCAGGTAAATAACCTGCTTGCTCGTAGTAGCACCTGCCAAGGATGCGATCAGATTTCTCGCCGTGGGAAGATAGGTTTCGGCGTAAGTTTCTCCACTGACTTGGCGGTCACTGATCGGTGCAACGCTGACAAGAATAGTGTCCTGATTTTGCACCAAGGACTGTACAGCAGCAGCGTCATTCCCTTTCATCACTACCACCCGCGCCGCTACTTCCTCAAGCTCTACTACACGTTCCTTGCTTGTGGTAGTTACTGTAACAACATGATCTGGTTTTGGATGCCAATATTTAGCCAGAGCAGTCCCAACATAGCCACAACCGATAATCGTAAGCTTCATAAGGCATAGTGTCAGTAATTTTTTGTTTTCATTTTATGAGGATTTCGCTGTTCTCGGTGAGGCAGAGGCAGAGCCTCTAGATCTGCATCCCCAAGCTCTGCCTGGGGACGAGGATTGCGAGGATTAACTGGTTCCTAGGCTCTGCCTGGGAACCGAGATCCAGAGGCTCTGCCTCGCTGTTGCCTGGGACCAGGATTAGTGCCGCGATTTACGTCTCGCGTCGATTTCCCGCTGCAACTCTTCAATCTGACGCCGCAACGCCTCTGCTTCGCTGGCAGATGCCTGAGACTTCACATCAACCGCACCCTCAGCTACAGCCCGTTTGTAGTTCCCCAGCTTGATTTGGCGGTATTCCTCGGAACTTGCCCAATCTCGCAAATACCGCAGGCGTTCCACTGGAAACGGGTGACTCAGCATCGCGCCTTGCCCGCCGTTGTAAAGTAAAAATTTATACACTTGATTGAGGTTGTCTCGATCGAGCTCTTGATAGTTGTCAGACTGGCGGATAAATTCTTGCAAACTGCATTGGTCAGCATATTTACTGCTAACTCCCGCAAGTTTCATCATCGTCTTCATCACACTGTTCAAGTCATCCGTTACCAACAAAGCCGCCCGGTCTGCCGACAATTCAGCCTTGCGGCGCCACTCATAAAAAGCGTAAATTAAACCGCTGCCGACCATATTTCCCAGCCCGAAAGTCATCTCGCCAATTGTCGAGGCAACGCTCATTGCCCACGTCGCCATTTGATTTAAAGTTGGATGACCGCATTTAATGTGTCCCAACTCGTGAGCCAATACTACCCTAATTTCTGGCTCTTCCAACAAGTCTAAAAGACCAGTGTTTAATACTACATAAGGCTGGTTTTTCCCCAGGGCATAGCTGTTAACTGAGGGATTCTGAGAAACAAACAAACCCGGTTCTGGAAAAACATCTAAATCCTGCAAGCACTCCCGAAATATATGATAAATGCTGGCATATTGGCGTGGACCGACTTGAATGCTATTTCCCATTAGGTAAACGAATTGCGGTCGTTCGTAGACAAATTCTACAAATTTGCTGGCAATTAAGTCAAATCCAGGTACGCTGCGCAGCGCTTCCTCAGCTTGCCGATCGAGGGGATGCTGAAATGCTTCGCTAGAAATTCCCGTATAAGTAGGCATAGTTGTTGCAAAAGTTACATTTAAGATATCAGTAATGCCATCGCTGCTGGTGCTAGCTGGCGCCTGACTTATAATATTATCGCGACAAATATTCAACTGTTGTGGAACAGGCCGGAAAGCCTGTTCAAATTAGCGTTAAAATGGTGATTCTGGTACAGGCGCGATCGACAAACATCTTTCGCTGTGTCTGTTTATCGCCTCATCCAAAAATTGGAACGTGCAAAAATGGCTATCCTGCAACTCGAAAACGGTACAACCTACACTCAATTAAGCGACATTGCGCGCGAACTCGCGCCTTTAAACATTCAACTCAACCGCTGGCCCGTGGGTGACAGCGCTGAAATTCAAAATTTGTTAGCGAAAGATGCTCTTGACGACAATCAAAAAGAGCAAGTGCTGCAAGCTCTCGACGGCTACTTTCAACAGCTAAACCAAAGTGCAGGCTATCAGGATCGCGACTTACTCGTACTGCACCCAGACATTCCCAACCTCGACACCATGCTGTCCAAATTCAACAAGTGCCACATCCACGCCGATGATGAAGTCCGCTATATCGTAGCAGGCGAGGGCATTTTCGGCTTCGTGCGGCCCGACGGCAGCCAAGTCGAACTCACAGTGCAGCCGGAAGAATTTATCAACGTGCCGGCGAATACAGAACATTGGTTTTATTTGACAGCAGCCCGGAAAATTAAAGCGGTGCGCTATTTTACCACCAAAGAAGGCTGGACGCCTGAGTATACCGATACCGAAATTCGATCGCGTTTAGCTGCTGTTTGAACAGACTTGACGGTTGACAGTTGACATTTGACGACAATCTTCAAACCATCTAAAAATCCTCAAATCCCGCATCAAATTTTATGGTTTGAAGATTGCAAAATACTCAAAGCAACCGCCTCCGCCACCTTAATTCCATCAATCCCCGCCGACAGAATTCCACCCGCATATCCTGCACCTTCCCCAGCAGGATAAAGACCTTCTGTATTCAAACTTTGATAATCTTCCTTGCGTTTAATCCGAATTGGTGAAGAAGTGCGCGTTTCCACGCCAGTCAAAACCGCATCATCCATCGCAAATCCTTTAATCTGTTTGTCAAAAGCCGGAAGTGCTTCGCGGATAGCTGCGATCGCATAATCTGGCAAACTTTCGCTCAAATCTGTCATCACAACTCCCGGTGTATAAGACGGCTGCACAGCGCCTAGCGCCGTGGAAGGGCGATTTGCCAAAAAATCACCCACAAGCTGCCCAGGGGCGTTATAAGTGCCACCTCCTAACTCAAATGCCCGTTCTTCTAGACGACGCTGAAACTCAATTCCTGCTAAGGGATGACCGGGATAATCCTCCGGCGTGATACCCACCACAATCCCGCTGTTAGCATTGCGTTCATTGCGAGAATATTGACTCATCCCATTAGTGACAAGTCGCCCCGGTTCTGACGCAGCCGCCACTACCAAACCACCGGGACACATACAGAAACTATATACAGAACGATTGTTTTGGCAATGGTGAACCAGTTTGTAATCGGCGGCGCCCAAAAGCTTATGGCCTGCCCGATCGCCAAAACGACAGCGATCGATGATAGTTTGGGGATGTTCGACCCGAAAACCAATAGAAAATGGTTTTGCTTCGATGTAAACCCCGCGAGAAAACAACATTTCAAAAGTATCGCGGGCGCTGTGTCCGACCGCCAGAACTATATAATTACTAGCAATATATTCTCCGCTGGCTAGGGTAAGCCCCTGCACTTTTCCCTTTTCGATGTGGATATCTTCCACACGAGTTTGAAACCGAATTTCTCCGCCTAATGATTCAATTTGAGCGCGAAGACTTTGGACAATTCCCACCAGTTTGAACGTGCCAATATGCGGTTTGTTAATATATAAAATTTCCGGTGAAGCTCCCGCATTCACAAGTTCCGTCAGCACCTTGCGCCCATAATGCTGAGGATCTTTAACTTGGCTGTAGAGTTTGCCATCGGAAAAAGTACCCGCACCGCCTTCGCCAAACTGGGCGTTAGATTCTGGGTTAAATTCTGCTTTTTTCTTCCAAAATCCAAAGGTATCAACCGTGCGATCGCGCACTGCTTTTCCGCGTTCTAAAAGGATGGGGCGAAACCCCATTTGTGCCAGCATCAGACCTGCAAACATACCGCACGGCCCTGTACCAATCACAATGGGGCGAATCGTCAAATTGCTGGGGGCTTGCGCTACATAGCGATAACTCGTGTCTGGTGTAACCATTACATGAGGATCTTTTTTGAAGCGTTGGAGAAGTTGCTTTTCCTGTGTCGTCTCTACATCCACAATATAGACAAGGAGGATTTCTGCTTTTTTACGAGCATCGTAGCTGCGCTTGAAGATGGAATAGCCGAGCAATTCTTCGGGGGGAATTTGCAGCTTTTTGAGAATGGCGCTGGCGATCGCATCTTGAGGATGATCTAGGGGGAGTTTTATTTCGGTTATTCGTAACATATAGTGGAAGGAAGAAGGAAGAAGTAAGGAAGAAGGAAGAAGGAAGAAGGAAGAAAGAAGGAAGAAGGAAGAAGGAAGAAGGAAGAAGGAAGAAAGAAGGAAGAAGGAAGAAAGAAGGAAGAAGGAAGAAAGAAGGAAGAAGGAAGAATAAAAATCCCGAACAGAAGTATTATAACTATTTAACCGGACATCCTATGGGCGATCGTCCTCGGTCGAGCAATTTTTTATTTTTGAGTGGATAATTGAAGAAGCGTTATAATAAATAAAAAATTAAGTTTTGTAAAGACCCTTGACTGCAACATTCACACCCAAAAACAGCCGCACCTGGCACGCTCTCAACCCCCTGTGGCAAGGAGCCGAAGACGCAGTACAGAAGGGTTTGCCCCACGCCAAGCTCGCACCGGCATGGCAAATACTGCTCCTAGGCGACGGTTCCCCCACCCGTCACCTGCAACTGCTGACAGGGGAACCCACAGAAGTTGATGTCATCGATATGTCTTTAGTGGGTGAAGACGCAGACGGCGCGCCCCAGCAAATTGTCGCCGTTCCGGGGCCGCGCCTGCGCCGCCAAGTGTGGCTGCGGACTGCTTCGGGACAGCGCTTGGCCTATGCGACTTCTTGGTGGGAAGCGAGCCATGTAGATGAATATTTACAAAATAAATCTTTGCCAATTTGGGCCAGTTTAGCGCGGCTGCGCACAGAATTGTATCGGGACGTGCAAGGCATTTATTTGGGTAATTCGGCTGCTTTGGAATCAGCTTTTGAACAGTCGGGGCCTTTTTGGGGGCGACACTATTTGTTTTGGCATCACGGGAAGCCACTGACGCTGATTTATGAGGTTTTTTCTCCTTATTTAACTAAGTATTTGGGGCCGATGCAATTGGATGTTGATTGAGACTGAGATCTTGCACCATTATCAATAAGGGTTTCTGGGCACGCTCGCGTGCCCACCCCACAAGAACATTTACCTATTGTGGAACAGGCAGGAAAGCCTGTTCTTAAGAATAGTTCCGCCGAAATTTCACTCGCAAACCGTCGCGGGGATGAGGAGTCGGTACTCGGATTAAATTCAAATCTTGATCCGGTAAAAGCTCCCATTCAAACTCCCGAATAATCTTTGCCGCAAACAACTTCATCTCTAACCGGGCAAATTCTTTGCCCAAACATTCTCGCAAACCTCCACCAAATGGCACGTAACTGAACGGTTTAGCCGATCGCTCCGAGCTAAATCGATCGGGGTCGAATCGATCGGGTTCAGGATAAAGTTGACTATCCTGATGGGTTTGATTAATCCCAGAAATCACGCTCCAACCCTTGGGAATTTCATAGCCGCCGAACTCGCAAGCATTAATTACTGTCCGAAAAACACCTCCCACCGGTGGAACTAAACGCAGCACTTCTCGCATAACCTGTTCTAAATAAGTCATTTGTTTGAGCTGTTCCAATGTTAGGGGTTCACTTGTGGGGAACTGCTGCTGTTCGGCCCGCACTTTTGCCATCACATCGGGATTTTGAGCTAGGAGAAGGCAAAAAGAGGCGATCGCCGAAGTTAAAGTTTCGTGTCCCGCAAACAGCAGCAACAGCACTTGATCTTTTAGTTCATCCAAACTCAAACTATTTCCCTCGTCATCGCGAGCCGAAATCAGCAAACTCAAAGCATCATTGCCACTAGGGGTTCCTCGCTGGCGATCGCGAATAATCTTTTCAAGTTCTGCCAACAGCAGCTTGCGGCACTTTTTCGCCTTGCCAAACTGAGTCCAAGGCACATCTAAAGGAATCGAAAATAAACCATTGCACCAAGTTTCAAAATAATGTCCTAGCGGCGTTTCCGAACCATTTTCAATCCCTACTAACAACTTACCCGCAACATCAAAAGTGTAATTTCTCAGTTCTGGATACCAAGTCATGGTTTCCATTTTCGCCCATTTTTCTAAATAGCGCTGAGTGATATTTTCCATCCCGCCGATGTACCCGCCCAAAGCTCGCGGCTGAAACGCTTGGTACAGCAACTTACGCCGATTTTGGTGGCTAGCACCCGTTTGCAACGCCAAGGAAAGCGGCCCTAAAAGCGCTCTCGTGCTGGCAGGCCAAGCCACAACAAAATATTGGTTGTCATTGCTTAAAACAAACAAATTAGCCTCTTGGCCACACATAAACACGGTAGGCTGTCCGAAAATCCTGCTTTTGAAAATGGGCCCGTACTGCTGGTGGCGTTTATTGGCAAATTGGGAATCTAGCAAAAAGTTGAGGGTATCGCCAATTAGGGGTAAACCTAAACTGCCGGGAGGTAATGCCATTTTAGATTTTAGATTTTAGATTTTAGATTTTTAATATCATATCAATTTTAGTGGTTTCGTGCATATTGTATACCAGACAAATTGCGGGGGAAATAACTTTTATTTGTTTGTAGCCTATAGGTGAGTCTGTCTTAAGGTTAATACAAAAAAACATGGTTTTTATAACTGACGTACTTTACTATTTTTGCAGAAAACCAATTTAATTTTCTGTTCTTTTAATCGGAATCTCTATTATAAATTCAGTGCCTTTCCCCACCACCGATAAACACTTGATTTCACCTTTATGTTTTTCCACAATAATTGAATGGGAAATGGCCAAACCCATCCCTGTCCCCGAACCGATCGGTTTTGTAGTATAGAACGGGTCAAAGATTCGCTGCTTGACTCGATCGGTGATACCTGCACCGTTATCAGCAATTCTAATCACAGCGAGAGTACCTTCTACCTCTGTACGAATGCGGATAATTCCCGGATTTTCGAGCGGTTGTTGTAAAACGTCAATAGCGTTAGCGATAATATTCATAAACACCTGATTTAACAGTCCGGCGTAGCACTCCACCAGTGGCAATTGTCCGTATTCTTTAACGAGTTGAATTGCGGGGCGACGGTACTCCGTACTCGCTACGCTAACGGGCTGAACTTTCAGACGGTGTTCTAAAATCATCAATGTGCTGTCGATGCCTTCATGAATATTAACCTTTTTCATGTCAGATTCATCGAGACGAGAAAAATTGCGCAAACTCCTCACGATATCGCGGATGCGAGTGGCTCCCACCTGCATAGAAGACAGCATTTTCGGCAAGTCGTCTAGCACAAAATCCAGCTCTAACACCTCTATTGCCTGCTGAATATCCGGAGAAGGTTCCGGGTATTCATCTCGATACATTTGCACCAGTTTCATCAGGTTTGTGGTGTATTCTTCTGTGTAGGTAAGATTGCCGAAAATAAAGCTGATCGGGTTATTGATTTCGTGGGCAATTCCTGCTACCATCTGACCGAGACTCGACATTTTTTCTGCCTGCACGAGCTGAGTTTGAGCTTGCTGGAGTTCGCACAGAGTTACTTCGAGTTTGGCAGCTTGTTCTTGTGCTATCCGAGCTGAATCGACGCTTTTAGTGTAAAGTTCAGATTGACTGATGGCGATGCCCAATTGATCGCCAATTGCCTCCATTAACTCGACTTCCTCTTTTGTCCACTTACGCACCTCGCTGCAAGAAATGCAGCCAATAACACCATTTAAACCCCCGGTACTTTTAATCGGCAAATCCAAGA
The DNA here is from genome assembly GCF_036700785.1 of Microcoleus sp. S28C3. Taxonomy (NCBI): domain Bacteria; kingdom Bacillati; phylum Cyanobacteriota; class Cyanophyceae; order Oscillatoriales; family Microcoleaceae; genus Microcoleus; species Microcoleus sp. S28C3. Next base: position 13,129 of record NZ_JAUBPO010000031.1, read on the forward strand.
CAGACTTGTAACCAGCCTCCAAAAAGAATTTTCGTTCTACGGGATCGCTGAGAGTTGCAACATCATCTATTTGATAAACTTCCAAATTAGCGATTTTTTGCGACAGCGTACCCGTTATGTCAGCAGGGAAATAACCCAAAACCGAGAACAAGTCATCATTTTTAGCTTCGTGGACGACATCCCAAGCAGGTGGCGAAGCGTCGGGCAAATACCAGATAAACACACAGCGATCGAGTTGCAGCAAGTCGCGAATTTGCTGCACAGTTGTTGCTAAAATAGTACCTAAATCCAGAGATTCGCGGATATTGCTAGCTAGCTGGTTCAGCAGCGCTTCCTGCTCCGCTAACTTGCGGAATCGCGCTTCCGAAGCTTGCAACTTTCGTTGAGCTTCTTTTTGTTGTGTAACGTCCAAACCCAAACCGATTAAGCCGATCGCGCTGCCGTTGGCCTCTTTTACCTTAGCTTTGATCACCTCTAAATGGTGATTTTCACCGTCAGCAAACTGGATAATTTCATCAGCATAAAAAGGAGTATCTTGACTCCAGATTTGCACGTCAGATGCCATGCACTTAGCAAATGCTTCCCCTCCCAAAATTTCTGAAGAATGAGAAGCTGCCAAAAATCTTTCTTCAGGAACGTTCACAGATTCGCAAAAAGTTTTGTTAACCAACAGCATCTTGCCTTTAGTGTCAGTCAGCCACACCCAAATGGGAGCGTTGTCAATAATTGCCCTCAAAGTTTGCTTTTGTATGGCGAGAGCTTCTTCTGTTTGTTTGCGCTTAATTCCCAGGGCGATCGCATCGGCACTTGATGCCAAAGCAACCAGCGTTGATTCGTTCAACTCCTGGCGAGAAAACATCGCCATTACTCCCAGCAACTGATTGTCAACAATTAGCGGATATCCAGCAAAAGCCACCATTCCTTCTCGTGAGGCCCATTCTTTGTCCTGGATTCGGGGATCTTCTTGCACAGAATTAGTGATGTGAGGTTTTCGCTCCAAGGCGATTAAACCAATTTTGAACTCACCGACAGCAACGCGGCGGTGAGCGCCGTCAATGTGAGTATATATCCCCGCGCTTGCTTGCAGTTCCAATACATTTCCCTCTTCATTCAGCGTCCAAATCCGAGCAAACGCAGCATCCAAATGGCGCACAACTGCTTCGCTGCAATATTGCAAAGTTGCACGCAAACTCTGGTTTTGAGTCAGAGCAATTCCCACATCTGCTGTGAATACAGAAAGTTTCAATTGTTCTGCTAAAGCTTGTTCTGCTATTTTGCGCTCTGTAATGTCTGTAGCAGCACCGAGACGCTGTTTAATTTTTCCCTCCTCTGTTCTGCTAAATACAATATTCCGGCTGACTAACCAGTGCAAACAATTCTGTCGATCGCGTACCCGATATTCGTACTCAATAACTTCGCCGTCGGGAGCATTTTCTAATTGCTGAAAATATCCGGGAAATTTAGCTAAGTCGTCAGGGTGGATGATGGTGGGCAGTAGATTGCTGCCCATGTTTTCAACTTCTGCCCTCGTATAGCCAAGGGTGTCACTGATTTCGCGGTTGCTGTAGACATTTCGCTGCTCGCTTTCATCGTACACAAAGAGAAGATTCGGACTGGTATTGGCAATTCGCTCAACAAAACGCTGACTCTCTTGCAGCGCTGCTTCTGCTTGTTTGCGATCGGTAATGTTAGTCGAATTGCCAATCAGGCGGTAGATTCTGCCAGAGGCATCGTGCAGCGGCGTCAGAGTTACCATAAACCAATGTTGTGCGCCTTCCAACTCGGCGCTGTCTTCATAAGAAATCGAGCTGTCGGCTGCCAAACAATCGACGCATCTTTGCCGAAAATCTGCTGCTACGGTTGGGGGAAAAACCTCTTCTGGGGTTTTGCCTTTGACATCGGCGCTCAAAAGGCCTGTATAGGCTTCTGTGGCTGTATTCCAGCCTGCATAGCGAAACTCTCCGTCGGCGCCGACATCTATCACGAAAAGAGCTTGACTGGAGCCGTTATAGATGCTGTTTAAAAATTCCTCTTGTTCGCGCAATTGTGTTTCTGCTTTTTTGCGTTCTGTAATGTCGGTGAAACTGCCGACAACGCGATAAATTTTGCCCGATGCGTCCTGCAGCGGAGTCAGAGTTAGGATCGACCAGATTTCTCCAGGCACAAAATTAGCGGGATATTCGCGGGAAATCGAGCTGCCTTTTTCCAAACAGTCGATCAAATTCTGCCGGAACATTGCTGCTGTAGCTTCTGGGAAAAGCTCTTCAGGAGTTTTGCCGTACCCGAATTCGCTGCTGATGCCGCCGAGTAAATCTGTTGCTGGGTTCCAGCCGGCGTAGCGAAATTCTCCGTCTTCGCCGACATCTATTACAAAAATGCTGTAATCTACGCCGTCGTAAATGCTGCGCAAAAATTCTTTTTGCTGCTGTATTTGTTCTTCTGTTATTTTGCGATCGGTAATATCGAAGTGCGCTCCCACCCACTGGCGAACGCTGCCGTCTGCGTTCAATACGGGCACACCGCGCACGCTCATGTACCTGTACTCGCCGTCGTGCCTGCGCAAGCGGTGTTCTACTTCGTATAAAGTGCAGTTGGCAATTGCATCAGACCAAATCTTTGCAGTATGTTGTCTGTCGTCTGGATGGATAGCATTCAGCCACCCCCATCCTTTAAGTTCGCCGTAAGTCTGTCCTGTAAATGCACTCCATCCTGTTTGTTCGGTGACAAATTCGCCTGCGGCTTTAGTATCCCAAACAATTTGGGATGTGGCTTCAATTAAGCAGCGGTAGCGTTCCTCGCTTTCTTGCAAGGCTTTTTCGGCGCGTTTGCGATCGCTGATGTCGCGAGATATGCCAACTACGCCGATAATATTTTCCTGAGAGTCGCGCCAAGGGTATTTCGCGGTTAGAAACGTTTGCACAGCCCCGTTTTTTGGTATATATTCTTCATAAGTCAAATATTCTCCTGCCGTCACTCTGCTGTCTATTTCGATAATTTGACTGGCCATTTCAGCGGGAAATAATCCTGCATCGTCTGTGCCTAAAATTGCCTCAAGCGGTTTTTCAAAAAATTGAGCTAGCGCAGAATTAGCGATCGTGTAGCGGCCTTGAATATCCTTGACACAAATGATATCCGGCGTGCTTTCAATCACGGAATACAAGATAGAATTGCTGTACTGGAGTGACTCTTGGGCCCTTTGGCGATCGGTAATGTCGCGGCCGACACCATAGATCAATTCTTCCTCGCAGAAACGGGTAGCAGTCCAGGCTATCCACTTGTAAGAACCGTTGCGACAGCGCCAGCGGTTTTCAAACCCAACGGTATTATTTCCCGCAGCAATACTTTCAACTTCTTTTAAAGTAATTTCGCGATCGTCTGGATGCACGAATTCAAGGAACAGTTTGCCAATCATTTCTGCTGGGGAATAGCCGAGGATTTTTTCTGCTGCTGGGTTGATGAGTGTTACATAACCGTCAAAACCAATGACGCACAGCATATCTGGCGAGAGGCTAAAAAAGCGATCGCACCCGTCGGGTTGGCTGGATGGGCGATCGTTTTGGGCTGCGACAGCAGAGGCGTTTGAGCGCGCCGATACCGCCAAAAAGACAATATTTGCTATTCCCAAAAATCCCAGTGCGAGTTGGCCACCGTACAAATTATCACGGCTGCCAGCTACGAGCAATTCGTTTAAGACAAGCAGTACAATTATCAAAACTGAGAATAAAGTGCCAGGGGCGATCGTCGCTAGGCTGATTTTTTTTTCATACTGCTTGCTGCCTTCTGCCTTTTCTATTTTGGTGACTTCTGCCGTGAATTTTCTCAACAACAGTTGCAGTAAGTTCGATAATTTAGTGCTTTTTGATTCTTCGATATGAACAGAAGATTTCATTTTTTTACTCTTGATTCCGTTTTTGTTTTGGTGAGTCACAATTACAATAAAGATGTTTAAATTTTGTAAAACTTTCCTAGCTTGCGAAATCTATCATTTTTAAATTTGCGTAAATCTACGCAACTTGGTCAGAGAATTAAGTGTATTTACGGAATTAGCGAGCAATCTCTTTTTAGCTAGGGTGCGCCTTTTCTACTTCTTTCCACTCATAGAGAAAGTTTATCTATAATACTACGCTACATATTGCTGTTAGTCATTGGACATTTGGCGTAATCTAGCTCATCCTGCACGCAGAGCCTAATTATGTATGCTGCGCATGAAGCTGCTTACCGCTTTAGAGTAGCGTATTATACCACTTTTTGCGTCCAGGAATGGCCGGGTTTGATGTATGAAAATACTGCGTGAACCGCCCTGGGTGTAGGTTGAACAGCCCGGAATATTAGTCAAGTTCAAGCAGGTTGAATTTGACCATAAATTATGAAGTTAAAATAAAGATAAACCGCTGATTTGTGAAGATAAAATGAAAAAAATATTTGTAGAAGTTTTTCGTTGCACGAGATATTCGCGCTTAATGGTTAATTAGTAATTGGTAATTGGTAACGGGCAATTGGTAATTGATACCAGTTTAAAAAACTAGAGATCACAAGTGTTTCGATTCATCTGCCGGCGATGGGGGCCAAGCAGCTTGGCGACCTAGTTGCTGTTGCCGAATTCGCTCCAAATTTCCCGCAGGAATAGCAGCTATAAGTTGCCGCGTGTAAGCTTGCTGCGGCTGCCTGTAAATGCGCTCAGCAGTGCCAATTTCCTCGATTTTACCTTTGTTCATGACGATCGCCCGATCGCTCATAAACTTGACCACGCTCAAATCGTGAGAAATAAAAATATAAGTCAGTCCAAACTCTGTTTGCAACTCCTTCAGCAAATTTAAAACTTGCGCCTGCACCGACACATCTAATGCCGAAACCGACTCATCGCAAATAATAAACTTAGGATTCAAAGCCAAAGCTCTAGCAATACAAATTCGCTGCCGCTGTCCGCCCGAAAACTCGTGAGGGTAGCGCCGCATAAAATCGGGATTTAAACCCACTCTTTCCAACAAATAAGCCGCGCGATCGCGCTGTTCTTTTTGGTTCTTACCAAAGCGGTGAATCACCATCGGTTCCATCACCGCATCCCCAATATTCAGGCGCGGATCGAGAGAACTAAAAGGGTCTTGAAAAATAATTTGCAGATCGCGCCGCAGCCACCGCAATTTGCGATCGTACTCTTTTTGCCTTCGATAATTAGCCATCCACTGCGATGCCGAACTACTTATGGCAGGAGGCGTAATTTCTTGGCCTTCAAAAAACACTTTACCGCTGGCGATCGGAATTAATTGCAGCAAAGCTCTCGCCAAAGTTGATTTGCCGCAGCCAGACTCGCCCACCAAACCCAAAGTCTCGCCCGGGTAAACCTCAAAAGAAATATCGTTGACCGCCATAAACAAGCGTTTAGTTTCGCCAAACATTCCCTGCACCGGAAAACCGACTCGCAAGTTATTAACAGCCAGCAAAGGCTCGGAAATATTCGGCAGCCGAGGCGGTTTTCCATTTGGAAAAGCGGAATTTCCTCCGCTGATGTCGCCGTCTAAATCGGTATTTTTCTCGACAATTACTAATTCGCCGCTAGCATTTGTGGTGACATCCATAAAATCGGAAACTGTCGGCAAGCGGCGCAGTTGCCGATCGAGAGTTGGGCGGCAAGCTAATAAACCTTTTGTGTAAGGATGTTGGGGATTGCTGAAAATTTGTTCGATCGCACCGCACTCAACAATCTTGCCTCGGTACATCACCGCCACCGTATCGCCAATTTCCGCAATGACGCCCAAATCGTGGGTAATAAAAATCATTGCCATGCCTCTAGAGTCCCGCAATTCGCGCAGCAAAGCTAAGATAGTTGCCTGCACGGTTACGTCTAAAGCCGTGGTCGGTTCGTCAGCAATTAATAAAGTTGGATTGCAAGAAATGGCCATTGCAATCATCACGCGCTGGATTTGACCGCCTGAGAGTTCGTGGGGGTAGCGATCGAGCATAGCTTGTTTTTGGCCGTTGACGAGCTCCATCAAATCGCGATCGTCCTCCCGAACCGCTTCTTGCCGCAAAGCCAAACACCGCTGCCTGAGCTCATCGTCGCCCGCTAGCAGCTTGACCTCTTGCAGCAGAGAAGCTGCTTTGCGGCGCGCTTCTGTCTGCGACACCTTTTGGTGCAAACAAATGGCTTCTGTGAGTTGAAATCCGATCGTATAAACAGGATTGAGCGAACTCATCGGCTCTTGAAAAATCGTCGCAATCTGGCTGCCCCGGTATGTTTGTTTTTCCCTGTCCGGCATTTCCAGCAGATTCACAGGCCCATTGCTAGCGCCGTCTTTTGTGGGAGAAAACCAAATTTCGCCCTCGATTTTCGTTGACGAACTCGACAGCAAACCCATCACAGCCAGGGATGTTACCGATTTTCCAGACCCCGACTCTCCCACGATTCCCAGAGTTTGCCCTCGCTTGACCTCAAACGAAATGCCGTCAACAGCTTTGACTGTTGGAGACGCATCGCCTGCGTCCGCAGATTGAAATTGAACCCGCAGGTTGCGAACTTCTAGGACGGTTTCACTCATGGAGGTCTATGGCAAAAGTTAAATGGAGATTAAGTGGATTGTAGCAGGGCCTGTTGAAGGCAGAAGGCAGTGGGAAAATTTTAAGTTGTGAGTTTTGAATTTTAAAGTTTAAATTCTTTAAATTAAAACTCACAACTCAAAACTCAGAACTACTGGAGTGCCTTCTGCCTGCGAGTAATTTTCCTCAAAAACCTATGACTTGAGTATCAGCAGGCAGTGCAGTGGCCTCAGAGACCTTTTTAAATACGGTTGCCTGCTCGTTTAAGGCATTAGGTCTGGCCTGTCCGGGATTAGTGCCTTGCAACTGAAGCCGCATTTGACCTTCGGGAGTCAATTCAAAAACAGTCTCAACGGTTTCTGTGCTGCTGAGGCCGACATCAATGTGCATCGGTTTTTCACCGAGATTAACTTTGTACCTCATTTCTTTGGCGCGGGCGGCTCCGTCGGGGCCTTTAGCCATGAGAAACAATTTGCCTTCTGGGGCAAAGACGAAGGTGAAAGACTGACCGGAGGGGACTGTGCCTTGCCATTGGCCTAGGAGTTGCGTGTCGATGTTGCTGGCGGCCGGGGCTGCTGTTTCTTGGGCAATTGTTGGTGCTGCTGCGGATGCGGGGCTGTGTGAAGCGGTGAAGCTGGCGAGGATGCCGAAGCAAAGACCACCTGCGATCGCTTTGCCAATCATTTTTGAATTAGACATGAGACCGATCTAAAAATTGGTTATTTGTTTTGTACACTGTAGCGGTAAAACCGTACTTTGTTTAGTTTAAATCCGTTTTAGGGATAGAGATAGGTTGAGGTTCAAACCCGCAACGCAGTTCTCATCCCCTGACTAAAGCTTGTCCTGAGCTTATTGAAGAGTCACGGGGATTTCACTTTTTTTTGTTGTAAAATCCAATACAAATTCGGCTTTAATTGAACAGCTCGCTGCTCTGAGTAGATCGTTCTGAACTCAAAACAGCTAACTGACTACTGTGTTCGATCGCACAGATAATTTGGCAAATCGATCGCATTAACGGTCTTTCATTAATTGCTTTCAGGATTGCGATCGACTTGTTCTGTCGGAGATTCCGGCGCGGGTTCCTGTGGATTTCGCGATCGTTTCGTTCGCTCCAATGCCTCTGCGTAAGACCAAGCCACGCTCACAATAAAAGCTTTCGCCATACCGTCCAAATTTTCTGAATCCTCGCTTTCGGGCCGTTCAGCTTTTGGGTTGCCGTCGTTTGTCATGTTTTTGTTTTCTCCCGGGCAGGTTTTTCTAGCGAGTTTTTGCAGTGTGCGATCGATACCCAAAAATTATGATTATTATGATTTTGCTTGCACCCGCACCCTACTTATCTTTGAGGGTATGACCTTGCTCAGCCAAATAATATCATAAATACACTGATTCGATGACCGCATCAGAAGGAAACCTTAACTTCGCTCGTGGCCCGCAAAACGGACTCTTGCTGGAAAGTGCGTTTGTAAGTTTCGATAATTTCATTAATAGCCTGATTTTTTTCCCGGCTACTTTGATAAATCAAAATAACTATTTTAGAGTTTTCTCTAATCAGAATTCCCGAGCTGTTGAGAAACTGCCCCGAGCCATCTAATACAGTTAGCCCTTCCCGAAAGCGAGGGGTAATAACTGCCTTGACAAACTCCTGCCATTCTGCTTCCGAAATTGTCTCACCTCCCGGTTTAGTTAACCCAAAATACAGTTCATCTTTGAGGAGATTTGTTTGCTTGGCATTAGTATCCGAAGTTTCGGGAAGTTGAGCGCGGGCAATTGTCGCGGGACAAACAGGCAGGATGAACAGCAGGCCGGTCAAGCAAAGACTGTTAAGATGTTTATTCATCAGGAATTACGCGGAACTTCTATATGTAAAGTGCAACCTAAGCGCCTTACCGCTTATTTATCAGTCTCTTAGACAGCGACGAAAGTTTGTGTAGTTTGACCTCAAACTCGCATTCCAGCGACGATCGAAGCCACATACGAGTTTGAGGTTAAAGGCGGTTTTAACTGACATCTTGCACCATTTTCATGACCAGGCTTTCCGGACTGTTCCACTCATAGTTCAATTTTATTCTGGGCGGTTGCTCCTAGTCCGCCCTTGAAATGCTTATGGAGAATCCAGCAATATCTCAGTTTCAACCGCCGAGTCTTATCAAGGGGTTTTTAACGCGGATTTGATTTAATTTAACATAAAAGGCTTCCAACTCAAAAACCCAGTTTCACATGAGAAACCGGGTTTATGAACGTCAGTCTTAGTTTATTTATGCTCGCCTACTTGATTGTCTCTGCCGTATTAAGTAGCTCAACCTATTTAAACGTCAAACTGTTCAGATGTTGAGAAACCCGCAAGGGCGAACACTCTTGGCGCTGCCCCTACAGCAATCAGGTTTCTCAGTGTTATATTTTTTTAGGTGGACCTACTTATCCTTTAATTCGCGGACACTTCTCTTAGCAGTGTCTTGGTACATCTCCCCCATTTCTTTCACGGCTGCTCCTGCCTCTTGTCCAATCTTCTGAGCTCGTTCGCCCGGAGAGTCTGACGTTTCGCGAGCTTCTTGCCTCCATTCCCGGGTTGTTTGGGGTCTTTCTGGATTGTTTAGCTCAGCCTTTGAGCTGGCTTGCCTGCCAAAACCTTGGTTACTGCGGCTTGAATCAACATTTGTTGTTAGCAGCAGAAAACCCACTAGGACAACACTCAAAAAACTCTTCACTTGAAAGCCCTTAAGCAGGGAACTGATGCGAGCAATGGCTGTGGAAATCAAATTCATCTCGGTAATACTCCCTAAGTTGATTGGTGATAAATTTCAACATTTTTAAATCTCATTGGCTCACTCCAAACTCAGCAGCTAACGCCAGAGAAAGCCAACTTAGCTTCACGTTGCCATTAACCACCTAAATAGAGTTATAGGTTAGCGATAAATTCTGATAAATACGCCACCTATGTGTGAGCCAATTAGCTTTTTCACACATGAATATCACGTTAACAGCAGCAAAATAGTTTTACCTCTAACTAAAGTCATAACTTAATTAGAAGCAAAACACCTATTTTTATACACATGGTTAGAGAATTTTTAATCAATCATGCTATTCAGGGCAAATTATTATTGCAAGCGATCGCCCGTTTTTACATCAAACCAGTGCAGGAACTGAGGCGGAAAAACCAGCTCTACAATTTCGGAATTCCAGTGGCGGTCATTTGGCAGCAAAGCTCGCACCGTTACTGGCTCCAAACCTTTAACTCGGACGCTAACTAAATTTTGCATTCCCAAGTTTTCCACTAAATAAACCTCACCTTTAATTGCCTCTGGGGTCGCTATCTTGCCGGCCTCTGCATCTGCAAAGCCGACGTGTTCTGGGCGAATTCCCAACACAATTTCTGGCGGCACAGTCGGCATATTTGGGAGTGGAACTCCAAAATCACCTAACATCGCAAAATTGCCCTGGCATTTAAGCACTAGCAAATTCATTTGCGGGCTGCCCACAAAACCCGCTACAAACTGATTTGCAGGACGGGTATAAATTAAGTGTGGCGGATCTAGCTGCTGCACGCTGCCGCTGTTGAGAACTGCGACTTTTGTAGAAAGCGTCATTGCTTCGGTTTGGTCGTGAGTGACGTAAACTACAGGAGCTTTTTGGGAGGAAAACAATTGTTTGAGTTCGGCCCTAACTTTTTCCCGCAATAATGCGTCGAGATTGCTCAAAGGTTCGTCGAGCAAAAATACTTCCGGTTGGCGCACTAAAGCGCGGCCGAGGGCGACTCGCTGCCGCTGTCCGCCTGATAGTTTTCCGGGTTTGCGATCGATTAATTCCGTCAATCCGAGGGATGTTGCAACTTCCGTCACTAACCGGTTGATTTCGCTGGAGGAGATTTTGCGAAGTTTGAGGCTCGATGCCATATTCTCGTATACTGTCATGTGCGGATAAAGCGCGTAACTTTGAAAAACCATTGCTATATCCCGATCGCCCGGTCTGAGATAAGTGACATTGCGATCGCCAATTCTAATCTCGCCTCTAGTCGGCTGTTCCAACCCTGCAATTAACCGCAGTGTCGTAGATTTGCCGCACCCCGACGGCCCCAGCAAAGTCAGAAATTCTCCTTCGCTGACATCCAAACTAATGTCTTTTACGGGAACAACTTTAGGGTTGTAGGTTTTATTGAGGTTTTTTAGTTGCAATTTTGCCATGATTTTTAAAGTGTTGACTGTTGACTGTTGACTGTTGACTGTTGACTGTTGACTGTGTTGTTTGACTCGTTACCAGGCAGAGCCTAGGAACCAGTTCAATCTAAAATCTAAAATCTAAAATCTAAAATCGATTTATCCTTTTACCGCCCCGGCCGTTAAACCCTGAACAATGCGCCGCTGGAACACCAAAACCAGCAAAACCAAGGGCAAAGTTCCCAAAACGGTAGCTGCGGCGATCGGCCCGTAAGGAATCTCAAAGACTGACGTGCCGCTGAGTTGAGCTGTGGCGACGGGAATGGTTTTTAGAGATTCGCGAGTCATAAATGTTAGTGCAAATATAAACTCGTTCCAAGCTGAAATAAATGTCAGTATTCCGGTTGTGACTAAAGCTGGAAATGTCATCGGCAGTACGATTTGCCACAGCATTTGGAAAGTGTTGTATCCGTCTACTTTAGCGGCATCTTCCAAATCTTTGGGCAACTGTTGAAAGAAACTTCGCATTACCAAAATTGTCAGCGGCAAGTTGATAGCGGTGTAAGGAATAATTAATGCTAAATAATTATTGCCTAAATCCAAAGCTTTGACAATTTCCAGCAGTCCCAAAAATAGCAGCACAGCCGGAAATAGCGTTACAATTGTCACTGTTGCCAGGATGATTCTCTCGCCCCACAACCGCAACCTGGCTAAAGCGTAAGCTGCGGGAGCGCCTACTGCTAAACACAGCAATGTTGAAGTAATCGAAACAAAAGCGCTATTTAAAATATAAAGAGCAAACGGGCGGCGCTGGAAGAGGGACAGGTAATGCTCAAAAGTAATTCGTTTGGGAATGTAGACGTTGGGAATTGCCGAAATATCCGCATTTACTTTGAAAGAAGTTAGCACCTGCCAGATAATAGGTGCGAGGAAATATGCGACGACTAATATCGCCGATATTGGCAAGATTAATTGCCGGATGTCAAAGGTTTTTTTTGTTGGTTGTTCGCGGGCGATCGACATAATTTATACCAATGAAAGGAAAAATTCAAACCGTTCAGCAATCTAAAATCTACAATCTACAATCCTCAAATCTAAAATCTAAAATCTAAAATCTAAAATCAATTGATGCGGGCTCTCGATAACAGGTAAGCGGCGATCGCAACTGCTGCCACTAACAGTAAAAAAGTACACACCACCAAAGCCGCCCCGTACCCAAAGTCTAAATACCTCATTACCGTGCTGTAAATGTAGATAGAAACCGTCTCGGTTGCCCCCGCCGGCCCCCCTCCCGTCATCACCTGAATCAAGTCAAAAATGCCGAAAGATTGGGCAAATCGAAACAGCAAAGCAATCACAATTTGCGGCATCAGCAGGGGGACGGTAACTTGACGGAAACTCTGCCAGCTACTAGCGCCGTCAATGGCGTGTGCTTCGTACAAATCATTGGGAATTGACTGCAATCCTGCTAGCAAAAGCAAGCTGACAAAGGGCGTAGTTTTCCACACATCTGCTGTAATTACTGCCATCATTGCCAAAGTCGGATTTCCCAGCCAGCTAATGCTATTTTGAATCAATCCCAAACGCATTAAAATGTCGTTAATTACGCCGTATTGGTCGTTAAAAATCCACGCCCAAGCTACTCCCATCAATGCAGTCGGTAGCGCCCAAGGTAGCAGGGAAATTGTGCGAACAATGCCGCGCCCTGGGAAGGATTGATTTAAAACTAAGGCAATGCCCATGCCGAGAATTAATTCCAGTAAAACAGAGGCGACAGTAAATACTGTGGTGTTGCCTAAAGTTTGCCAGAAACGCCCGTCGCCTAACATTCGACTGTAGTTAGCAAAACCGGAAAAAACGAGTTTTAATTCAGTACCGAGGTTTTGGGTGAATAAACTCAGCCAAAAAGCGCGCAATATTGGGTAAGCAAATACTAGCAGCAGAATTATCAAAGCTGGTGCTACTAATATCCATCCGGTTGTTTGTTCGCGCTGTCGCATCTTGTCTAATTGCATATTTCTCACCTTTAATTTATTTTTGGGCGGGCTAGAAGCCCACCCCACAATTGAATTAACTTTTTGTGGAACAGGCCGGACAGCCTGTTCGGGCGGGCAAGATGCCCACCCCACAATAAAAAAATTCACTCTGTGTGGAACAGGCCGGAAAGCCTGTTCGGGCGGGCTAGAAAATTCACTCTGTGTGGAACAGGCATCTTGCCTGTTTAGGACTTACGAAGCTTGGGGTTGTTTCAAACTGCCTAATAAATTGCGAGTTTCGCTAGCTGCTGCTTTCATTGCTTGTTCTGCACTCATTCTGCCGGTAAAAGCTGAACTCAAATAGCGCTGCAAAATATCAGAAGCTTGAGCGTATTGTGCCAGGGGCGGGCGCAAAGCTGACCGTTCCACTACTTTTAGCAGTTGCCGGTAGTGGGGATATTTGGCGACTATTTCTTTGTTGGTAAATAGGGATTTGTAACTGGGAACTAAACCGGTTTCTAAAATAAATTTGCGCTGGGTTTCCTCGCTGGTAAGGTACTGAATTGCTTTCCACGCTTGTTCTGGATGTTTTGAGGTTTTGGCAATTCCCCAGCCCCAGCCGCCCAAGCAGGAACCGCCTGTTTGACCGATACTGCTGAGCATTGGCTCGATCGCAATTTTACCTCTAATATTCGATCCTTCGGCATTTGCCAGCTTCCAAACATAGGGCCAGTTTCGCAAAAACAGCGCTTTGCCATTTTGAAACAACAGCCTGGTTTCTTCTTCGCCGTAGGTGGTGACACCCGGAGGAGAAATGCCGGAGGCGATCGTATTTTTGAGAAATTCGACTGCTTTAATTGCCTCCGGTTTATCTAACCCAACTTCAAAAGTTTGAGGGTTAGCCCAGAAGCCGCCGAAACCGGAGAGAACCTCGACAAACATCGCAGAGACTCCCTCGTATTGTTTGCCTTGCCACAGATAACCCCAAGTTGCTTTTCCCTGTTTTTGCAAGTTTTGAGAGATTTTTACCATCTCTTCAAAAGTTTTCGGCGCTGGAATTTTCGCTTGTTCTAAAATGTCTTTGCGGTAATAAAGCATTCCGGCATCGGAAGCATGGGGAATTCGGTAAAGTTTGCCCCGATACCGGCCGCCTTCGACGTTACCTTGGATGAATTTTGATAGTTGTTCGGGGGGAATTCTGTCTGTCAAATCGCTTACCCAACCTGCGGCTGCAAATTTGGGAACCCAGACAATATCCATGTTGATGATGTCGTAAGGCGATTCGCCTAAAAGAAAGGCAGATGTGTAAAGATTTTCTATGAGGTTGCTGTCAAAAGGCCCTTCTATGAGGTTGATGCGAATGTCGGGGTTTTTCTGTTCAAATTCTTTGACAAAGGGTTTCCAGTTAACAAGGTCTTGACCTTGCATTAACATGGTGAGCACGACTGGCTGTTGAGTCAGTGCCGGCAGAATAAATAAAAGCAAGACGGCGGTTAATGTGACAGCGAATAAGGCTAAAAGACGAGGCTTCTGCCTTCGTTGCGGCGGGGAATTTATTTTTTGCATTTGCTTTTGAGAAGTGGCTGTGCGATCGCCTTATTTCTCTCATAACTCGCTTTCTTTTGTTTCGCTGAATTTAGCGAGTTTGTGCAATAAAAATTTAAGTAAACTTTAGCTTACTTAATAATGCTTGAGTGAAAAGTGCAAATTTTGATTTAACACTCTCGATAGCGAGTTAAGTAAACATCTATCTACAGAGAGATATTGAGAAATTTGTCTAATATATAGCAATCCTAAATCATTTGTGAATTTCTTACTCCCTCCCCGCCGCTTCGGAGATGGTTGGGGTGGGGTAAAAAATTTACGACTCATTTAGTAGGATTGCTATAGCAGTTATCAATCGGATGAAATAAAGTAGGAACTTAGGCTTAAGTCCCTACAGATGTTCGCATACAATCTATATTTATCCCTACTTTTAAGAATTGGTATAACTTTTGCCGATCGCCCGATCCGCGATCTATTCTGCTATAAAAACGCGGTTTCTGAGTAAGTCCTAAATACAAAAAACACCGCTCCTCAAAACAGGAGTACGGTGTATAGGGGGTGTTATGGGTTGTTGTCTGGGATTAACCCTAACAAATCAGGATCTGCTCAGGCTATGCCTTGTGATGGTTAAAAAATTGGCACAAACCTGCATTATCGCCCGGATCGCGATCGACCGCGAGCGATCAGCCCAACCATTCCACAACAGCATCTTCCTTGGTATTGGTGTGCCGTTCAGGGGTTTCGCGGTTGAATTTCATGTGGATAGCGCGGTTTTGTTCGCCGTCGGCTGCTACTGCAAAAATCGGATAGTCGATTAAGCCGTCTTGGAAAGACATCTGGAAGCGGAAAGTGCCGTCAGCATTGAGTTTAATCGGCTGTCCGCCTACGTAGACGGTAGCGTCGGGTTCGGTGGCGCCGTAGACGATCAGTTCGGCGTCAGCAACTAACCAGAACTGGCGGGGGCGCATCGGGGCGGCAAAGCCAACTCCCGACATACCGACACCCGACATACCGATACCGGACATGGTGAGGCCGGACATACCGACACCGGACATGGTGAGGCCGGACATACCGACACCGGACATACCGACACCGGACATAGTAGGAACAGCCCACATTCCGACGCCGGAGGGGAAGACGTAGGAACTGAGAGATTGTTCGTGGATGCCGACTTGCTGGACGGAACCGGCGACGTGCTGCATGGAACCAAAGATAGAACCCGCTACGCGCAGGGATTCAGCAGACTCTGCCATGCCGAAGATTTGTTCGTAGATGGCGTTGCTGGTGCTGTAACCATTGCCATTGACTGCTTGTGCGACTTTCTTGGCCGGAGGAACCAGTTCGGCGAAGGTTTTGCCTTGCAACTCTTCTTCCCAGTCGAGGGTGATGAATTGGTCTTCAATCCAGTCGCTGGGATAGACGGGAGGAACGCGGACTTCGGCCGATCGAGCTAATACCAGCCAGCGGCCGTCTGCACAGCGGTAGCCGATGTCGATCGCGTAGTCCCGATCGCTCACGGGGATTGGCACGTACCATTCCCGCGCCAGTTCGTCGCAGGGATATTCTTGAATGCTGTGCGGGCTTTGGGTGTCGAGGTTAACATCTGTAACGTCGTAGATCCGCAGGGCGAGTTGCTGTCCTCCTTGGCGGCGCAATTCTTCTTTGCGAGCGTTGGGAATGTCCCAGTAAGTGTAGGCCCATTCTGGGTCGCGGGGCATTAAAACAACCCGGCTCTCGCCGTAGCCGTTGGGCAAATCTGCTAAACCTTCATCTACAGACGACAAAGAACCGCCTGTTCTATCTTCTTGACCGAGTTCAAACTTTGCTGCTTCCACTGCTTCTTGTGCCTCTAATTTGCGAGATGGGCTGTAGGAAAATTTGGTGCGCTGAATTTCTTGAATTGATGCCAGGAGTTGCGATTTCCGCATCCGGCTGTAGCGAGAGACTCCACATTCGCTAGCAACTCTGCGGAGTTGTCGCAAAGTCATCTCTTCTAATGGTGGGCGTTCTTTTGCCATGAGTTTGTTCTCCACTTATTTGGGATGGCGGGTTAGATTTTTTCTTTCAACACAAATGTGTTGACTTTGTGAGTTAGAAACTCTTTTAAATGCAAATATTATCGAGCTTCCAAATCTCTCCAACCTTTGAAGCCTTGCTTGTTTTTAGCTTGTCTTGTCCCCAATGCGATCGGGGGTTCTGACTTCTTGGCTTCTGCGCGCACCGTCCGATCTAAATAAAACTTTTCTGTCGATTCTTGATTGACAAGATCGATTTTGTGAGTGCGATCGGTGCTGCTAGCAACGCTGTGCTGGCAGCACGCGCGCTATTCGACTCCCAGAGCTGCTTAGCTTAATCGAAGCATTTCTTTGGGATCGCTTTGTCATGACTTAATGTTGCAGACAAGTTGCGATCGGGTCAAGGGGTCTTTGCCATCAATCATGAGTAGTTATACGCATTTTCGGGATTTTGGGGATCAATATGTCAGGAAACCTTGACAATAAAACGCTTGTGGGGATCGTCACCAACTATTGTCAAGATTCCCTGACATGAATTAGATGTGAGATTGAGTCGGCCGGGGCGGTACTATAGATAGAGGAGATTTAGTACCAAATTTCCTAGGCTGGCAGTTGGGCGCTCTTTTTCTGCAAGCTTCGCTAACGGGCGATCGCAACTACCAACCAACCGTCCTGGACGCAAAAATAGTTTGACGCGCTACCTATACAGATCGGGTGCGCATTGCGTACCCTACACCTAGAGGTTCTGCGTAAATCTTGTAAAATCTAAAATCTAAAATCTAAAATCTAAAATCGAATGACTCTAACGCTTTACAACAGCTTGACCCGTCGCGAATCACCTTTTGAACCCATCGAACCAGGAAAGGTGCGGATGTACTGCTGCGGCGTTACGGTATACGATTACTGCCACGTCGGCCACGCCCGCGCTTACATTGTTTGGGACATGGTGCGCCGCTATCTGATGTGGCGGGGATACCATGTGCGCTACGTGCAGAATTTTACAGATATTGACGACAAAATTCTCAACCGCGCCCGCGAAACTAATTCCACAATGGAAGCCGTGGCGGAACGCTTCATCGATGAATATTTTGCAGATATGGACAAGCTGAATATTCTCAGGGCCGATGAATATCCCCGCGCCACCCATACAATGGACGGCATCAAACGGCTGATTCACGAATTAGAAAATAAAGGTTATGCCTATGCTTCCGGCGGCGACGTTTACTACAACGTGAGGCAGTTTGCCGATTACGGAAAACTTTCCGGCCGCAAGTTGGAAGAAATGCAAGCTGGGGCTAGCGGTAGATTGGAAACCGCAGAAATAGAAGCTCAAAAAAAGCAAGATTCGTCTGATTTTGCCCTGTGGAAAAGCGCTAAACCGGGAGAACCTGCTTGGGATTCATCTTGGGGAAAAGGTCGCCCCGGATGGCACATCGAATGTTCGGCGATGGTGCGCGATTGCTTGGGCGAAACAATTGACATTCACTGCGGCGGTTCCGATTTAATTTTTCCGCACCACGAAAACGAAATTGCTCAATCTGAAGCCGCGACGGGCAAGTCACTTGCTAATTATTGGATGCACAATGCTTTTGTGACTGTCAAAGGCAAAAAGATGTCGAAATCTTTGCACAATTTTATTACAATTCGCGATTTGTTGGATGGGAATTGGTCGGGCGATTTGGAATCTAACCCCCCCCAGCCCCCCCTTGGTAAGGGGGGGAGTAAGAATGAAGGAAGCGAGAAGTCAAAAGCGGTGGAACCGATGGCGGTGAGGCTGTTTGTGTTAACAGCGCAGTACCGCAGTCAAATTGATTTTACCGAAGAGGCGATCGCTAGTGCTCGAAATGGCTGGAAGACTATCAATGAAGGTTTGCTGTTTGGCCTCCGATACGGTTCTCAACTTAGTTGGGACGTTGAGAAAACTGGACAGGATAGCAAAGCTGTGCAGGACTTTCAATCAGCGATGGACAATGATTTCAATACTCCGAGTGCTTTGACTGTTTTGTTTGAATTGGCTAAGGACTTGGGCAAGGAAGGCAATGTTTTAGTGCATCAAGGCAAAACAGAAACGTCGCCGGATTTGTTGCAGCAAAAATGGCTGACATTGGTGAGTTTGGCGGAGGTTTTGGGTTTAGAAGTTCAGCCGGAAAGTGATAGCAATGATGCTGTTGATGGTTTGAGTGATGCGGAGATTGAGGTGATGATTCAGCAGCGGAAAGATGCTCGGAAAGCTAGGGATTTTGCTGAGGGCGATAGAATTCGCAACGAACTTAAGGATAAGGGAATTACTCTGATAGATCAAAAGGATGGTACAACAATTTGGCACCGCAGTTAAAACCAAATTCATAGTCGGCGGAGGCAGACTTCGCTTGACTCTTAAGCAATTTCAATCGCGGAATTCTAAACACGCTCTAATGTCTTCCTCCCTGAACTCTGGAAAGTCGTCCAGAATATCTGCATGAGACATTCCCGCAGCCAGCCAACCCAACACATCATACACGGTAATTCGCATTCGGCTGATGCAAGGCTTTCCACCGCGTTTACCTGGTTCGATCGTAATGATTTTGTCGCTCATGACAAAACCGAGTTTAGTACATTTTTTTTTGTTTAGCCTAGTCTTGGAATAAGCGATACAATTTACTCAACTTCGCAATTTGTTCCACCTTAGAGCTAATAGCCTAACTCTATGAATACCCTCGACCAAGTGCTAGAAACTGCTTTGCAACTGTCCTACGAACAGCAGGAAATGCTGATCAAAATCCTGCAAAACCGTCACAGCGAGAGTGTCCGCGCAGAAATAGCTGCTGACGCCCAACAAACCTTAGCTGATTTCCGTACAGGCAAATTTCGACACCAGTCAGCCGAGGATGTTATTGAAACATTACGCCAGTCTTTGGACGAGCCGGAAGCATGAGACAACTGGTTCTGACTCCCAAATTCAAACGAGCATTTCGCAAGTTTGTCAAACGAAATCCTGAGATCCAGCAACGTATAGAAGAATCTCTTTAACAAATGGAAGCAGATGTATTTTTTCCAAACCTAGGTATCCACAAACTAGGCGGCAAACTCGACGGTCTTCAGTCCTGCTCTTGCGGCTATGATTGTCGTATCGTTTTCTCGATTGAAGAGGATACGGAAACAAATAGTGAAGTCATTGTTTTACTCGACATCGGGACACATGATGAGGTCTATTAACTGTGTCAGTTATTATTAGATAATAACTCCACAAATAGATTTAATTTTTATTTAACTTCTCCACAAACGCCGCAACAGCCGCGACAAATTCTGCGGTGGATTCATAGGGCAAAACATTGCGCCCTGGCATTAATAAACCTTCCGCATTGGGAAAATGGGCTAAATATTGCGCTAATCTTTCATCTGGTTTCTCTTCCTTACCCGCTTGACTGATGCTTGAGGCTTTTTCTCCCATGACAACAAGTGCAGGTCGATCGAACTTTTGAATCGTACCGCTGTAATCCTGGCGCCAAAATCCCGCTAAAAACGAGAAAACCGCGTGCCGGCTGTCAGGATTCGCCGCCCCAGCCTGCAAAGCATTCAACCATTCGCTGTCAACTTTTTTCGCATCGCCAAAGAGTTGTTTGATGGAAAAAGAACGCAAAAATTCAGCGCGTCTGGCGTAGCGGTAAAAAGCGTTTCCCAAGGGAGAATCTAACAAATTCCAGACAATTCTTTGCTGTCTTTCTGTCGAATGTTTGTTCATCACAGCCCAAGCGGGAGGCCCTGCGAGAACTAACCCGCGAATTAAATTTGAGCCGCTTTCCTGCTGCTTTTTTACTAAAGCCAAGGCTACAGCTAGTAAAGCACCTTGCACGAGTACGATCGCAGGTTTTTTTACTACTGTTTCCAAGAAAAACTGCAACTGTGCAGCCCAATCGTCAGGATAGCAAGCCACAGCCGGCATTTCGCAATCGCCGCAGCCCAAAAGGTCGGGATTGTAAATCGGATTACTGTTCCCTGCTTTGTACCAACTTTCACAAAATCTATGCCAAAAGATTCTTGACAAACCAACTCCTATCGGATGAATTAATAACAAAGGGATGCTATATTCTGTCGCAGTAGTTGGTTTATAAACATCATAAGCACAGCGATAATTTTGCCATTCGTAAAACAGCGTTGGTGATTTAATAGACGAAATAGTGGAGAAATCTTGGGTTGAATATTGCGGTTGCATATTTTTTTTTGTACTGATGTTACTTTTGATTATAATATGAGTAGGGGCAGATTTTACCCCACATATATTTGGTAACTGAGAAGATAAATAAACTCCCCCTATGGGAGGACATAAGCGCAAATATAAACCTTTATTACTTAATCATGTCAGAACAGCGGATTACTATTTCTTTACCTAACTTGCTGCTAATAGTAGCATCGTCCTTGCTGCTAGTGCTGCTGTGGCAATTGCGCAGCTTGCTAGTAATTCTGATGATATCAGTCGTGCTCGCCGCGTCGATCGTCCCGATCGTTAATTGGGCCGAAACAATGCGGGTTCCCCGCTGGCTAGCGGTGATTATGGTTTATTTAACTCTCATCGGCGGATTTAGCGGGACGGTAGTGTTAATCGGCCCCACGGTAATCGAACAAATAGAGTTACTGCTGCGGCAGTTACCCGTTTATGTCGAAAGTTTGCGAACTGTGGCAACTAATGTATTGAGTCGGTTGAGCGACAATGCCCCAACCTTGGTGGGTCAGTTTGTGGACACTCAATCGCTGACTAATTGGCTGATTCGATCGAGCCAACAACTGGTTTTGCGATCGTACAGTTTAACGAGAGGCATTCTAGGCGGTGTCTTCAGCCTAGTTTTAGCATTATTTATTTCCGGTTACATGGTTGCGGACAGCGACACATTAATTAAAAGTTTGGTGCAGTTTTTCCCAAAACCTTGGGATGCAAGATTAGCCGCACAAGCAGCGCCAATCGGTCAAAGAATGGGGAGTTATATTCGCGGGCGAGTGTTAGTTTCGGGCATTTTAGGGATATTTATTACCACAGGTTTGAGCATTTTGGGAATGCCGGAATTTGCTTTAGGCTTGGGTGCGATCGCCGGCGTTACCAACTTGATTCCCTTCCTCGGGCCAGTGTTGGGAGCAGTACCAGCATTAATCGTAGCATTAGCTAAAGGTGGCTGGGTACTTTTGTGGGTGTTGCTGTTATTTGTAATCATCCAGAATTTGGAAACCTACGTGCTAGATCCTTTGCTAGTTGGTTCATCGGTTGGAGTGCATCCTTTATATCAATTGCTGTCTGTCTTGGGAGGCGTTCAAGTATTGGGAATTATTGGAGCTGTAATTGTACCGCCTTGGTTTGCGGGAGTGGCAGCTTTGATTGAGAACTTGTATTTAAAACCGAAGCTTAGGAGCGAACATCAAGATGCCATAGATCAGGCTAAAAATAATTCTGACTTGCCACCTCTTACACCTTCGGCTTGATAGCCTGATAGCGGGGAAGATAGGGAGATGGCGCCATAGGGAGAGGGGAATTGAAATATTTAATTTATCTGGTTTCTGTTGGCATCGGAATAAGATGCTTGAAAAATGACTGATGACTGATCACTGATGAGTGATGACTAAGGACTAATTGCCACTTCAATGCGGCGGTTGCGCTGCCGATTAGTATCGGAACTATTGTCTACCGAAGGGCGACTTTCCCCATAGCCGATCGCCACCCAATGATAATTCTGGCCCACCACACCAGACAAATACTGCACCACAGCCTGAGCCCGCGCCAACGACACATTGCGATTGTCCGCCGCTTCTCCCGCGTCGTCAGTGTGGCCAGCAACCCGCACAGTTGCCCCCTGGTGATTGCCCAACTCCGCCACCAAATTGTCCAAAATCGCACTTGTTCCCGCGCGCAAAGAAATGCTGCCAGTATCAAACAAAACATCGCTGGGCAGAGTCACCATCAGCCCGTCCCCCCCAAACACCGGATTGTTGGCATTTTGTGGCGCAGTATTAACAGTTTCAGCGATCGGACTCGGGCTGCTGCCGATCGCGGGCAAAGCAGGAACAGGACTTGCCGCCGTTTCCGGCCCCGCCAATTGCTGCGACATCAACTGCAACCGCTTTTCCAAACTTTCCGTCGGGCGGCTGCTGCCCAACTGACTTTCCAAAGCCGCCGTGCGGCCGATCAGCGCGTTGAGCTCGCCCTGCAACTGTCTCAAATCCGACTGCAATTTCTCTCTCTGCGCAGGACTGACTGTGGACTGCGGACTGGGTGTAGCGGTTGGTGTCGGGAGCGCCGGAATTTGCTTTGCTGGTGCGAGTTTCGGGCTGGGGGTCACATTTTGAGTGAGACGCAGCAATCTCTCTGCCAGCGGCATCTCGGTCGCGCCTGAGGGATAAATTTGAGCGATCGCCATCCCCAGAACCCAGGCAAAACCGCTGCCTACCCCCAGCAGCAGCAGTCTAAAAATCAGCGACAGTACAAGCAAACCTTTTCCCCGCGACTTGGAGGTGCGAGTCGGGGGGATTGAAGGTTTTTGGTTAAAAGATCGCGTCATATTTCCTGCTATACAAAACTTGGCTCAATTTTATCTTTGCTTCACCATTCAACTCTAAGTATTTTCGTTGCTTGGTCTGAGTCCAGCTTCTACGTGCATGAGTCTGCTCCTGCTGGTCCGCTGCCGTAAATTCGGGTGGAGCAACACGCTATTTTTTGTCAGTACAACTATTTTTTTTAAAGCTTTTAGCCATTGTTTAATCATTATTTTCAACCTATTTAACGAATCGTGGTATCCCGTTCGACCTTTTTATAGGCTGGTCAGTTTTACATCGATCGCGGTTTACAAACCAGAAAAAAATTGCAAACCAGAAAAAAATTGCTTTGGTTTTTGGGTTTATCTAGACCTTATAGCATACAACGGAGCGTCTGTCAATAAAATCGCCATAATTCGCTTGAGAAAAAGTTTAGTAAACTATGAGGTGATTAGGTCAAACTCCCTCTCGGTTCACATACCATATTGATTTCGGTACTATCTGACCTGTGAGATTTTAATAAAACTTGAGTTAAGTTGTGTAACGAACTAAATTTAAGATAGCAGACCTTGCCGCCTTTGCCGATTGATTTTAGATTTTAGATGGGAGGACAAATCTAAAATCTGAAAAAGAAACCCGGTTTCTACAAATCTGGGGTTGGGTGGCGAAGTATCGAGGCTAAAACCGGGTTTCTAGTCCGTTGCGTGTAAGCCTGAATCTGTTGGATAATCCAGTAAAACTTTTGGAATAAAAACCGATGACTGACCCTTTAAATAGCCCTTATCCCGTTCCGTGGGAATGGATTAGTGCCACTCATGCTAAAGTTAGCTCAACTGCCGGCACAGGCCTCCGCTACTATCGCAGTCCTTCCCTAGTTTCAACTAACGGCCAATACGCGGCTTACAGTCGAATTGAGTTGCAAGTGCAGCCGGAATTCGCCCGGTGTCGGGTTAGCAGCGTCATGTTTGTGGAAAATCTCAAAACTGGGGAACTGCAAACAGTGGCGGCTGCTTCGCCGCTGGCGGAAAGCGGAATGTATGCTAGCGATGACACAGATATGTCCGGGACGATCGCCATTTTAGTGCCTGTTTCTTGGAATCAAGACGGTTCCCGCGTTCTCGCCCGCGAATTTGAAGCACTTTTCAACTCTTCCGATATGTCCGACTACGGTGTCATTTGGGACAAAAATGATAATTACACTTATACCGTTGCTCCCGCTCGCAGTCTTTACACTCATGCTGTATTGTTGGGTTGGAGTCAAGTTTGTCCCGGACAAGTTCTGTTCCGCGCCGGCAATTTGGGCGATCGATCTTGGCCTCTTTGTGCAGTTGATATGACAGGCAAAACCGTAGCTATCACCGAGGACAAACCCCTCGTTTTCGGCAGTCAAGCCAGCACAGACTGGATCGAACCTAAAACTCGTTTTTAGATATTATGGCGGCATTTTCTTTGAACGGGCCCACAATTTTTTTACTGTCAGGTCAATCTTTCGACCAATTCATTTTGACTCTGGCGCTGATAGTTCTGGCTGTAATTTGCGGCCTAACAGCTTTTATTTTTATTCGGATTTTTCTCAATTGGTTGCAGGCGAAATTGGAGGGAAATAGCCATTTTTTTAGACGGTCGTTCAAAAGAAAGGCTGGCAATTCACCCGCTAATATTTCAGAACCTGACAAAGTTTTTTTAGAACCCCAATTCGTAGAAAGTGACAGCAATTTAACGGCTGCTATTTTTGGAAAAAAAAGCAATATTTCAGAAGCGCTCGATCCGGAGATTATCTGCGAAAATTCAGCAGAAGTTGCCTATCTCTACAAGCCGATTGCTCTTTGGCACGGGCGGTTAATTTTGCCCTCAAGCGAACAGCGCCAGCCCTACGGTACAGTGTTTATTGAAGTAATAAATGCGCCCAAAAAATATAAAAACTTTATTGGCAAAACAGCCTTTTTGAAATGGAGTACAAATCGCGAAGTACAGTTTTTCGCCCACGCAGTAACGCAAGATATCAACTTCACAAAACAGGCTAAAGATAGTAAAAAATCTGGCAACATTCATCCAGATAGATTGAACGGCTGGCGAAATGTAGGCCCTTTAGAAACTCTAGCAGGCACCAGACTCGAAGACAGCGTGACTGTGATGCTGCGCAGGCCGGTGATTGCGATTAATTATAGCAGCAGCGATCGCTATGAACTCACGATCGATCGCGAACCAGTACAAATTATCGGACGTTTGTGCGCCTTCGTCTCAATTTTGCAACGAAAAGAACCCGACAGCGACAAATTTATTGTCCGGCATTTCAACAAAACATCTCGACAATTTGACGGCGCAGCCGAAATTATTCGGATTCCGCAAGTACAGCCAGACAAAAATGGCGTAGCGAGGTCTACTAATCACCTGATCGAAAAATCGCCCTTAAATCCAGACGGCTGGTACATTTACGGCGAAAGAGACGAAGACAGTATGTTTGTAGTGCAGGCAATCGAACCCCGCAAAATTGCCCAATTAACACCAGATGAAACACATTTCGGTCTCAAAAAATCTCTGGCTTATTTAAGCAGCAAAAATTGGGCAAATACACCAGCACAAAAAGGGCAAGCAAAAATAGTATTGTTAACCCCAAATGATGCTACAGAAAACGCTTCAATCTCCCCTTGGCAAGAAGGAGATATCGGCATAGTGATTCACAGTTTCGGCGGTATCGGCGGCAAAAAACGCGAACCTGCACCGCTGGGAATTGTCACCGGACATTTTGCTTTCGGAGTAGCAAAAGTGGTGCGCGATCGATTTACCGGCGAACTGCGTTTTGACATAGAATACAAACAAGTTTACGCCCACAATCCCGACGGAATTGTTGCCGGTTCCAGCAAATGGCAAAGCTATATGGGAGACTTGCAGCGCGGCTGGTTGGGCGATCGCCCGGTTTGCGATATCATCTGTAAATTAGATTGCGTGTGTTGCGACTACGATTTTGGTGGGATCGCCTTGTCGCCTTTAACCGAATTAAACCAGCAACTAGATATCATGATGGCCCGCTACCGCAGCGGAGACGGCACCGGCGCAAGTTTAGTCACCCCAGCAACTTCTTGCGTCCAAGATTCAAGTCAGGCAATTTACGCGACAATTAAAAAAATTACTTCCGAAATAGAGTCAAATCCTCAGATTCAAGACTGGCTTAAAACAAATCCCACCGACGCACAAACCCAAAGATTTCACAAGTTAGTAGCTTTAGGAGAAAGTTTAGAAAAAGTATTAATGCCCCTCGGCATTGTCCGTCCAGATTGGCGGAAAAATCCGAGATTGGCGGGGATTGATTCGGAACTGAAAAAAACCTTTTTTGCGGGTATAGTGAACCTAATAAAAGCTGTTATTAGTTACCGAACAATGCTGCCCAGGCGTACCCAAGATGAAATCGCCAAAATTTTCTTAAAACAGGGAGCATTTTTGTGGATAATTCGCACAAATCAAGTCGGAGGATTTGACCCCGACATTGAGCCGATCGCACCAACAGGATTTTAAATCAGCAATCGGTTTGTAGATGATTCGGCGATTGAAATCGCTACTAGAAAAACCCAGTCTGCCTCCGCAGACTAAGAGATTGAGGGAGCATTTAAGCGGGATTTGGTATCAGTCAACAGTCAACAGTCAACCGTTAACAGTCAACAGTTAACCGTTAACAGTCAACAATCAACCATTACCAAGGAGTGACTTGAACAGTGCCGTCTGGTGCAAAAACTACTCGGAAATCAGCCAGCGGTTCCGCAGGCGGCCTGCTGCCAATCGGTTTGTAAAGCAACTCCGACAACGGCGTTTCGGATCGATCGACTGCTGCCGAATTTTCCGACTTGTAACCGACAATCGCCCCGTCTTTAGCCACACTCACCCGATAAACCAACTCCGCATCAACCGGAGGCTTATTCTTCACAACTCCGTCAATTTGCTGGGAAAGTTTGCCCTTCAACAGCTCAATTTCCCCTGGATCGCTAATTGGCACGGCTGCCACCTCAGGGCTTGCCAAACCTTCAGAAACAGGACTCGGCGTGCTTTCCGGCAAAGTGTTTGACTGCGGTGTGGCGCTAGGAGGTGAAGCGTCCGGCTGCGGCGCGGGGATCGGAGTCGGCGAACTCGATTCAGCGTTCGGAGTTTGAGTCCCAGGCAGCAAACCGCCCGCCGCAGGCGTAGGATTGGGATTAGGCGAACCCGATCCGCCCGGATTCGGCGTTCCCAGATTCTGGCCTGCCGCATTCGGCTGCGGCACTGGATCTCTCGGGCGCTGGACTTCGGGCACTGGCACCAAGAAAAACGCCATCGCCGCCAAAGCCAAACTCGACACTCCCACGACAGCAGGCAAACTCCGCTTCGCCAAAGGTTCGGCAGACTTGACGTAACGCTTGGAAATTGGGGTTAATTGCAGTGACAATTCCGGCAGCGTCTGCGTGTCCGCAAAAAACTGATCGATCGCTTCCACTAAGTCAAATAGCTGTACCGTCGTCAAATCTACTTTTGCCGAAAGTTCTGTTTTTTGATCGATTTGGCTTGGGCTGCCTGTTTCGGCGGGTAGAACGGTCAACCGATGCAAATTCCCGTCAATTCTGTGCAACTGCACCATACCCAAATTCGGGCCGTAGCGATCGGGATAATGC
Organism: Microcoleus sp. S28C3; assembly: GCF_036700785.1. Lineage (NCBI taxonomy): Bacteria > Bacillati > Cyanobacteriota > Cyanophyceae > Oscillatoriales > Microcoleaceae > Microcoleus > Microcoleus sp. S28C3. The sequence goes on from NZ_JAUBPO010000031.1 coordinate 40,482, forward strand.
ACTCCGCTCATAAATTCTTGAGCGTAGCTGCTGACGGCCCTCACCAAGCTTTCAAAAAAGTCTCGTCCCCCGCTTAGGGGCCCGCTGAGACCTGTAACATAGCATTCAGCGCTCATTAGTATGGAAAGCACCGGCCGTATATCTAACTGGCTGGCTGCCGATCCATCGCTCAACCCTTCTAGAACCAGGGTGCAATTTGGCAGACTGTACTGACGCCTAATAGTCATTTTTTATTCAACTTCTCCATCAAACAGGCTAACCCAGAAGCGCTGCATTCCGGCTGTGCCTGTACAAAATAGCAGTTTGCTCAACAAGTTCAAAGCTAGTTCGTTGAGCTTGTCGTCGGAATCGTAAGCTGCAACTAGCGATCGCTTGGGGTTCATGCGCGATCGAAAGTGAGCTCGAAAGCGTTCTAAATACTCAGCCAGCGGCAAGTTCTGGTTGAGGGGGATATTTCTCGATCGCAACTGCTGCGAGTCTAGCAGTAACTGCCGAATTGTCGCGGTTAACTTGCGCGCCATATTACAGGCGATCGCCACCAGCGCTTTTGCCTCCACCATGGTAAGGGAGCGGCGCTGCGTGTAGCGTCTCAGCGGGTTAGTATTGCGCATCAGCCAAAGGGCAACCCGATTTTTGATAATTGATTCCAATTCCAGGTCCTTTGACACTGCCAGCATTTCTTCAGCACCTCCGAGATACAAGGCTTCGATCGCCAGCAACATCAAGTCAATTTGCAATCTGGCCCGGCGGGGACATCCGCCATCGTTCGGCGACAAGTCTGGCAAACTGTCTAAAATCAAGGGTTTTGACTGGGTAAGCGAAGTTTCTGACGGCATTAAGATCACGGCAACATCCATTCCAAACAAACTATACGGGCACGGGGGGTCTTGAGCAAGACAAATTCTCAACCAAGGACTCTTCTGGGATACTTTATTTTTATCATTCACTTTTAGATATATTTTCCAATCTAGCAGCAACCGAGCGTCGCGGGCGAGCTCTGGGGGCGGGAGTTCGATCGCCCGCTCCCCCACCCCCGCCTCCAGAGCTTTTTGATTCCTGACTTAGCCTGGGGAGAAGCGGAGAGTAGGAAACTCACAGAGTCGGAGAGGGACAAAGAATTTGACAATTACCCATTTCCCATTTCTTATGCCCCATTGGGATCGATCAATGTTCCTTCTTCTGGGGTTGCACCGCCGCTTGTCTTTGAGCCGTAAAATCAGTAGCCGCCGCCTTATCAGTTAGACTAATTTTTCCCTTGAGGGTTTCTTTGTCCACAATTCCGCGCAGTTTAACAGAACTGTTTTGACCCGTTGCTGTGGAGTCGCTGCAACCCGTTAAATTAGGAACAGCACCCGACAAACTCAATCCTTGAGTTTCCCACTTGCCAACTAGAGAAGCTTTCTCCTCGCCTGTTTTTACGCGATCGCCCTCGCTGCTGCCCGATCGCAAATTACCGCTCAAATAAACACCTGACTGCTCGATTGTCAAGACCAACGAATCAGATTTCAGACATTCGGGCAAACTTTGAGCATCGAAGCGATAACTTCCCCCAATTGCCGGAGCAGCCTTTAAATTTGTTTCCCCGTAAGCACTCACTATTTTAAAAAGTACCGCAACAAAAGCGATAGAAACACCATAGAATGTTAATTTTTTGACGTTAAACTGATGCATGATCTTGGTAATTGGTAATTGGTAATTGGTAATTGGTCATTAGTCATCGGTCATTGGTAATCGGTAATTGGGAATTGGGAATTGGGAATTGGGCATTGGTGGCAACTCACAAATAACCAATAACCAATAACTAATAACAACTGTCAACTGCCACCTGCCAACTGCCAACTGTCAACTGTCAACTACCAATTGTCAACAGTCAACTGACTACCTTTGAGGAAGTACCGATGCCAAGTGCGATCGCACTTTAACGTAACACCGCGTAATCAGCAGCGAAGAATGACACTGCACAGCCAATTCATCAGTATACCGTCCCAAAGTTTGGCGCTCAATTCCCCACTCCCGACTCGTACCTGCAATAGTCAAATCAGCATTAGCAGAAGCCGCCACCACAGCTTGAATTGGCTCAGCAGCCTCCACAATCGGAGTTTCAATGCGCGATCGCACCTCAACCGGCAACTGCTCCATCACTCGCTGAAACTCGTAACTCAGCTCGTTTCCAGATTCCCCGTCAACCGCCACCCGCAGCACCGTCAAACGGCGTTCCTCGCTATTAACTAACAGTCTCAGCGCCAATTCTAACCCCAAATCATCGTGAATGTTTGCCGCGTAAGGTACTAACAAGTTATTCAACGTTTCCCGGTTTCTGTCAACAAAAATTGCTACATCCACCTTAGCGTTGCTGAGAATTTGACCGACACGTCCTCCCAAACGATTGCTGCTAAAACTAGGCCTGTGCCATCCTAATAAAATCAAATCCGCGCGATCGATTTGCGCAATTTGTGCCGTTTCCCGGGCTACATCATTAGTAACCCGAATGATAGGATGTACAAATTTTCTCGCGTCAGGCAGTTCCAAACTATCAATCAATTCTGATAATTTCCAGCGGCGCTCTTGAATAGTGCGATCTGCTTCCGCAGGCGTACTTTCAAAGGCATAATCCTCATTTAATTCTATCAAACTCAAAGGATGAACCGCCGCCGACTGTAAATCGTCACCACCCATACCAGCAGCCGGCTGCGCCAGCGCTACCGCTAGTTGCAGTAAACCTTTCTGCGTGCTGGGATTAGAAACCGGTACTAAAATTCGATAAGTTGGCAGCAATTTTTTAGCAGTTTCTTCGCTGCTACCCGCAATTGGTGAAGCTTCTAATTCTAAATCCTCCGAGCTAACTTCTGAAATATCTAACCGAATTAACCGTTTGGGATAAGTCAACTCCAATAGCGGCGAAGTCATAAAAGTTGTCACTAAAGCCATGATGACTAACATCGTAAATAGTAGCGGCGAAACTACGCCCAGGGAAAGACCGATATTCAGCACAATTAGTTCAGTCAAACCGCGAGTATTCATCAGCCATCCCAGTGCAGAAGCTTCGCGGTTGCTGATGCCACAGACTCTGGCCGCCACGTAAGTGCCGACGTATTTGCCGACAATAGCCACTCCCAAAACAGCGGCGCACAGCAGCCACAATTCGGGACTGTTGAGCAGGCCGATTTGAGTGCGCAAACCGCTGTAAGCAAAAAAGACTGGAAGCAGAAATATCAAGACAAAATCTTCAGTTTTCTCCGCTAATTCTCTGGTTAATCCCGCATTTTTTGGCATTGCGGCACCCAGCAAAAATGCACCGAAGATTAAGTGAATGCCGATTAATTCAGTAATTAAGGCAGAAGCTACAACTCCCATGTAAATTCCTGCAAGCACTAACTGTGTTAATCGGCCGGTGCGATTGTAGTGCTTGGAAAGCCGCTGCAACAACCATCGGACTACAGTCAGCATGAAACCGATGTAAATTAAAGATGCAATAATTGTCGGTAAAGCGCCTAGCATTGAGTTAGTTCTAGTAACTGCGATCGCCACTGCTAACAAGCACCAAGCTGTCACATCGTCAACGGCCGCGCAAGTCAGTGCCAGCGTCCCCAATTTTGTATTCTGTAAGTTGTGTTCTGTAATAATTCTTGCCAGCACAGGAAAAGCAGTAATTGACATCGCAGCGCCCAAAAATAGGGCAAAGGCTGTAAACGAAACGCTATTATTTGAAACGATGGGATAAAGCAGGAGTGCTAGTAAGCTTCCCAGAGAAAACGGCACTAGAATGCTGACGTGGGAAGTTAAAATCGCGATATCTAAATTGCTTTTGAGATACTTGGGATTCAGTTCCAAACCAATCAAGAACATGAAAAAGATCAGCCCCACCTCAGACAGCACGTTGAGGAAGGGAACGGCTTCGGCTGGAAAAAGTGCTGTTGCTAAATCTGGTGCAACTAAGCCAAACAGAGAAGGTCCGAGCATAATTCCTGCTACAATTTCTCCAATGACTTGAGGTTGTTTGATAGATCGAAATGCTAAACCGACAAGTCGGGAAAGTGCGATGACAATTAGAACTTCAAGCAGGACGAGAATGGGGATGGGCATATCGTTTTTAGCTTTGGGATTTTTGCGGATCGAGAGGGTACGGCAGTAAAGCCGACAGAATGGGCGATCGAAAAAAATGGCTACCAGCTCGATCGAAGGTTGAAGGCACAAGAGGCGCACCAACAACGCCATTCTCTCACAAGCGAACAAAGGCTTTGGCAACCTCCCATCTGGATTTTTCGTTTTTAAGAAGCGCTTGCAAGTAACTCTAACCGCAGCCTGCGCACCCCGCACTAAATCTCACCTCCGGATGCCCACCGCCCATCTAAACCTAGGGATATAAGATTGTCAGAAAAAGTAGCGCGCGCTGTGATAAACTAGAAAAGTTGTTTCAATTCGCACATCCGGGTTTTCGGGTGTTTCGAGGGCGCAAACCTTCAGAAATACGACCGGGTGGAGGATTAACCCGAATACAGGAGTTAAAAATACAATGCCAGTAGTCAGTTTGGCTCAAATGTTAGAGTCAGGGGTTCACTTCGGACACCAAACCCGCCGGTGGAACCCGAAAATGTCTCCCTACATTTTTACAGAGCGCAACGGGGTTCACATCATCGACCTCGTGCAAACCGCTCAGCTTATGGAAGACGCCTACGAGTACATGAGAGTGGCCTCAGAAAAAGGCAAAAAGTTTTTGTTCGTGGGTACGAAGCGCCAAGCTGCGGGGATTGTAGCCCAAGAAGCTCAACGCTGCGGTGCTTATTACGTCAACCAGCGCTGGCTGGGGGGAATGCTCACCAACTGGACGACTATTAAGTCCCGCGTGGAGCGCCTCAAGGATTTGGAGCGCCGCGAGGAAATCGGCGCCCTCGATTTGCTGCCGAAAAAAGAAGCTTCGGTGCTGCGCCGAGAAATGGCCAAACTCCAGAAGTATCTGGGCGGGATTAAATCCATGCGCAAGATTCCCGACGGAGTGGTGCTGGTAGACCAACGCCGCGAGTATAATGCGGTGTTGGAATGCCAAAAGTTGGGAATTCCGATCGTCTCTCTGTTGGACACCAACTGCGACCCGGATTTGGTGGACATTGCGATTCCGGCGAACGACGATGCTATTCGATCGATCAAGCTGATTGTCGGCAAGTTGGCTGATGCCATCTACGAAGGTCGTCACGGTCAGCAGGGCGGCGACTCTGAGGAAGACTACGACTACGACGGTGGTTACGAAGGCGCTGAATATGATGTCGAAATCGAAGAATTGGATGACCCCGATTATGTAGATCCCGACGAAGCTGCTGAGGCCGAAGGCGAAGAAACTGAGAGCTAGTATTGCCCTCGGAATCTGACAGCAGGAAATTAAAAATTAAAGATTGAAAATTAAAAATAATTATTATTTTTAGTTGGATATTTTTAATTTTTAATTGTACATGGCAGGAGTCTAAGTCATTAGTAGAGTTCTGGCAAAAGCATTGATTGTGTCAGCGCTAGAATTAATTCTGGCGCTACACCTACAAAGTCGGTACTAATATCGACTGGGTATTTCTTCACTCTGGTCTAATCATTAACATTAAAATTAGTGACTAATGACTGATGACTAATGACTGATGACTAATGACTAATAACTAATTTTGATTGGGAACTTAAAGAAGATGGCGGACATATCTGCAAAACTTGTTAAAGAACTGCGCGACAAAACCGGCGCGGGCATGATGAACTGCAAAAAAGCCCTCGCTGAAAACGATGGCGATATCGAAACATCCATTGAGTGGCTGCGGAAAAAAGGTCTCGCCGGGGCAGACAAAAAAGCAGGACGGGTTGCCTCAGAAGGGCTAGTAGGTAGCTACATTCACACGGGCGGCCGCGTGGGAGTGCTGGTGGAAGTTAACTGCGAAACTGATTTTGTGGCACGCCGCGAAGAATTCCAAACTTTGGTGCGGAATATTGCGATGCAAATTGCAGCTTGCCCGAATGTGGAATACGTGAAAGTTGAAGATATCCCCGCCGAAGTTGTCGAAAGAGAAAAGGCAATTGAAATGGAGAAGGACGACTTGGGCAACAAGCCGGACAACATCAAAGAAAAGATTGTTCAAGGGCGTATTGACAAGCGCATGAAAGAGTTATCTTTGATGGATCAGCCTTTTATTAGAGATCAGAATATCTCGGTGGAAGAGTTGGTGAAACAAACGATCGCCCAAATAGGAGAAAATGTCCAAGTGCGCCGCTTCGTGCGTTTTGTGTTGGGCGAAGGCATTGAAAAGGTAGAAGCTAACTTTGCCGATGAAGTGGCAGCCCAAATGGGTGCTAAATAATCCCCAATGTAAGATTGAGAATTAAAAATTAAAAATGTGAAAAGTTGATTTTTTGCATTTTTAATTTTTAATTTTTACAGGACTCTCGGACGGTGTACAAAACACCCGGTTTATAACCAGTATTAAATGGAAACTCAGACAATTTGTGGCAGAAACCTGGTTTTTTTGCCCGCCTCCTATTTTAATTTTATACAAGAGATATGGTGCGAGCAAGAGAGCGAATAGAGCAAGATTTGGCAGGACTCGAAGAGGCTTTAGCAGCCTTGACTTTGGAGTTTCGCAGTACCTACGATGGTTATTTAACTGCGTTGGGACAAGCAGTGCGGCAGCAATTAATTTTGGCTTGCTATCACCTTTGCACTCAAGCAGTACCGGAGTCCTTTCTCAAGTTGTCCTTCGACGGGCGGCAAAAAATGCAGCAGTCTGTAAGGGCTTTGGCTGCGGCGTCGGAGGAAAAATTGCGATCTCTAGTGACGACAGAATCTGAGGAAGAGGAAGAAGAAGAAGAAGAGGAAGAAGAGGAAGAAGAAGAGGAAGAGGAAGAAGAGGAAGAAGAAGAGGAAGAAGAAGAAAAAGAAGAAGAGGAAGAAGAAATAAAGGAAAAAAAAGAAGGAAAAAACGAAGTTTCCGCCATTAACTATCTATTTTCATTGGCAAATTACCAAATGCCAAGTGCCAATTCCCCCGAAAGTTTGGCGCGCTGGCAAAATAGTATTGAAAAGTCGATCGCCCGTATTATCAAGCTGCTTTCTCGCGACACCAACCGCTTGCTGCAACAGTCGGGAATCTTGCCCAGTCAGTTGCCAGAACCTATTCTAGAAGCTGCTTCTCAAGCTGAATTGTCCGGCGACAGCGTTGCTGGGCCACCTAACTTATTAAACTTAATCATTGAAACCGATGCGTCATCCGCATCCCGAAACTTGGCAGAAACATCCGGTAATAGGGCGCTGCACATTACAGCGATTAAACTGCGGCTGTCGGAAATAGAGTTTGCTGATGCGGGAACCTCGGCTTGGCGCCAGCAAATTCGCAACCTCTCTGTAAAGTTGAACTCGCTAGGCCGCGATTACCAGAAAAAGCAGCGGGAACTTGCTGTGGTGGACGCTGAGTCGGCTTGGCGATCGAGTTGGTTTGAAGATTAGTCAGTTGACAGTTGACAGTTGACAGTTGTCAGTTGACAGTTGACAACTGTCTGGAATTCTTGAGCTATGATTAATAACTAATGACTAATGACTAATGACTAATGACTAATGATTAATTACTAATTACTAATTACTAATGACTGATGACTGATGACTAATAATCAACCAGAATGGCAGCGATTGCAAAAAGCTCTTTCAGTAGAAGCCGATCGCGGATTTAACGACATCCAAGGCAGTCAATACCGCTTCAGCGAGTTTCTGGGCCTGAGTTTGAGACAGTTGGCAGTTGCTGTAGCGGCTTCTTCGCGCGAGCGAGCCAGACAACTAGCCGCTGAATTTGACATCTACCCTCAGAAAGATCTCGAACAGCGCCAACATTCGATCGCCATTACGGTCAGTTTTTTGAGGCAAATGGAGCAAGTTTGGGAACAAGAAACTCGGCACCAGCAAGAACAAGTAGCACAAGTCAGACCCGCAAACGCTCCCCAACCAACCGCCCCAGCAGTTTCCGTTCCCCGAACTGCACCCCTGAGTGCAGCACCCGCACCGCCGGGTCTGACTCTCGACCAACAGTTAACCCGCGTCACCGGCATCGGACCCGCCAACGGCAACCGCTTGGTAAAACTCGGTTTATACACTGTATACGACTTGCTTTACTACTATCCGCGCAACCACATCGACTATGCAAAGCAAGTACAAATTCGCGAACTCGTAGCTGGCGAAACTGTCACTTTGATAGCAGAAGTGAAGCGGTGCAATTGCTTTTCTAGTCCGAAGAATAAGAAGTTAACCATATTAGAAGTAATTTTAAAAGACCGCAGCGGAGAAATAAAAATTAGTCGTTTTTTTGCAGGCCCTCGCTACAGCAATCGCGGTTGGCAAGAATTCAAAAAGCGCGAGTATTGTACTGGTGCGGTGCTGGCAGCTTCCGGGTTGGTGAAGCAGGGTAAATATGGAATTACTTTAGACAATCCTGAGTTAGAAATATTAGACGACTCCGGCGGTGCGATCGAATCAATGAAAGTCGGCCGCCTGATACCGGTTTATCCGCTGACGGAAGGGGTGGATGCCGGTTCGGTGAGGCGATCGATTTTGGCTGCAATGCCCGCGGCGAAAATGTTGCCAGAATCGCTGCCGGAAGATTTGCGCGAGCGTTACGGTTTAATGGGTTTAGCCGATGCCGTGACTAATATTCACTTTCCGCTCGATCGAGATTGTTTGGCCGCCGCCCGCCGCCGCTTAGTTTTTGACGAATTTTTCTACCTGCAATTAGGACTTTTAAAGCGCCGCCAAACCCAAAGAAAAGCTCAAGCTAGTGCCGTCATCCTTCCTAGCGGCAAATTGATCGAACATTTTTATGAAATCTTGCCTTTTGCCTTGACTAATGCTCAGGAAAGAGTAATTAACGACATCCTCAACGATTTAGCTTCGCCGCAACCGATGAACAGGTTAGTGCAAGGCGATGTCGGCGCTGGCAAAACTGTAGTAGCCGTCGTGGCAATGCTAGCAGCAATTCAATCCGGCTATCAAGCCGCTTTAATGGCGCCGACAGAAGTTTTAGCAGAACAGCATTATCGCAAATTGGTAGGTTGGTTTAACTTGATGCACTTGTCAGTTGAACTGTTAACTGGTTCCACAAAAGTAGCAAAGCGCCGGGAAATTCACAGCCAGTTAGAAACCGGAGAATTGCCTGTTTTAGTGGGAACTCACGCGCTGATTCAAGATACGGTGAGTTTCAGAAAATTGGGTTTGGCAGTAATTGACGAACAGCACAGATTCGGCGTGCAGCAGCGCGCTAAATTGCAGCAAAAAGGCGAAGCTCCCCACGTTTTGACGATGACGGCGACTCCCATTCCCCGGACACTGGCACTGACGCTGCACGGGGATTTAGATGTGAGTCAAATTGATGAACTTCCCCCCGGCAGGCAGGCGATTCAAACCACTGTACTGTCTGCAAAAGAACGCATTCAAGCTTACGATTTGATTCGGCGGGAAGTGGCGAGCGGGCGTCAAGTTTATGTGGTGCTACCGCTGGTGGAGGAGTCGGAAAAGTTGGACGTGCGATCGGCAATTGAGGAAAAAGAGAAACTTGAAAAAAGTGTATTTCCTGAGTTTAAGGTGGGTTTGCTCCACGGTAGGATGAGCAGTGCCGACAAAGATGAGGCAATTACTAAGTTTCGGGACAAAGAAACGGATATTTTAGTATCTACTACTGTGGTTGAAGTAGGGGTGGACGTGCCGAATGCCACGGTAATGCTGATTGAAAATTCTGAGCGTTTCGGACTGTCGCAACTGCACCAGTTGCGGGGTAGAGTCGGTCGGGGCAGCAACCGTTCTTATTGTTTGTTAATGCCCGGTTCCAAAACTGCGGAAGCTATGCAGAGAATGAAGGTTTTAGAACAATCTCAAGATGGCTTTTTTATTGCGGAAATGGACATGAGATTGCGCGGGCCAGGTCAGGTTTTGGGAACTCGGCAGTCGGGTTTGCCGGATTTTGCTTTGGCCAGTTTGGTGGAGGATCAGGAGGTTTTGGAGTTGGCGAGGGCGGCGGCTCAAATGGTAATTGAGAGTGATGAAAGTTTGAATCAGTGGCCGGTGGTGCGGGATGAATTGGAGCGGAGATATCAGCGGATGATGAGCGGGTCGATTTTGACTTAGATATTCCTGGACGCAGCAACGGTGTTTTTAATAATATTTTGTATGGTCTGGTTAAGCGCATATCTATCAAAGCCGGCAGTTTATTGCTGCACTCACGCACCCTCTCCCCGTAGGCTGATTTATTTGCAGGTACCTATTTAATGTCAGAAATCGGGTTTCTTGCCACAAAGTCACGTAAAATATGAGGTTTTTTGTCAGGAAAACCCGCTTTATACCGTTTTGCTGAGAATGGTGCAAAATATCAAGTTTAGCGAAGCGTCAAAAACAAGAATTTGTTGGGTACGAGTGCCTCAACCCAACCTACTTTCTGAACCCAACCTAACTTTCACAGAAAATTTTTCCCTTGGCCTAGGGTATTTTTATGAATTGTAAGGATTCCCGTACTGAATTAAACCAAAAATCCTTCGCAGGAATGACGGGGAAGTGTCAAAATTAAGATAGTTCTGCCAAAAACAGGGGAAAGGAAATCTAGCCTGTACTGGCGCCTAAGGCAACATTGATTCCTCGCTGGTTACGCTTGCAGGTGGTCGCCGACGGTTCGTCGAATTTAATCTCAACAGTAATTATGAAAGATCTCACTCGTTATCGAAATATTGGCATCTTCGCCCACGTAGATGCTGGCAAGACCACCACAACAGAAAGAATCCTGAAACTGACAGGCAAAATCCACAAAATTGGTGAAGTTCACGAAGGCGCGGCGACTACTGACTTCATGGAACAGGAGCAAGAGCGCGGTATTACGATTCAATCCGCTGCTACCACCTGCTTCTGGAACGAGCATCAGCTCAACATCATCGATACCCCCGGACACGTCGATTTTACGATCGAGGTGTACCGTTCGCTGAAGGTTCTCGATGGTGGCATCGGTGTGTTCTGCGGTTCGGGTGGAGTTGAACCGCAATCTGAAACCAACTGGCGCTACGCTAACGATTCCAAAGTGGCTCGCGTCATCTACATCAACAAGCTCGATCGCACGGGCGCAGATTTTTATCGCGTTGTCCAGCAAGTCGATAAAATCCTTGGCGCTAAACCGATGGTAATGGTATTGCCGATCGGCATAGAAGAAAAGTTTTGCGGCGTAGTCGATTTGCTGACCCGCAAAGCCTGGATCTGGGATGAATCCGGCGATCCGATGAACTATGCAATTAAAGATGTCCCCGCCGATATGGTCGATGATGTCGAAACTTGGCGCGAAAAGTTGATCGAACTGGCCGTCGATCAAGACGACGCTGTGATGGAACAGTATCTCGAAGGCAACGAGCCGAGCATCGACGACCTCAAGCGCTGCATTCGCAAAGGTACTCGCGATCGGGCATTTTTCCCCACCTACTGCGGCTCATCGTTTAAAAACAAAGGCGTGCAGTTGGTTCTCGATGCCGTAGTTGACTACCTGCCAAACCCGATGGAAGTCACACCGCAGCCAGAAGTCGATCTTGATGGCGAGGAAACCGGCGAGTTTGCGATCGTCGATCCCAATAGGCCATTGCGGGCACTGGCGTTTAAGATCATGGACGATCGCTACGGTGCTTTAACCTTCACGCGCCTGTACTCCGGTAAGTTGTCCAAGGGCGACACCGTACTCAACACCGCCACAGGCAAAACCGAGCGCGTCAGCCGTTTGGTGGAGATGCACGCCAACTCTCGCGAAGAAATTGAATCGGCCCAAGCAGGGGACATTGTGGCGATCGTCGGTATGAAAAACGTCCGCACCGGACACACCATCTGCGATCCGAAACATCCTGCCACCCTAGAGCCGATGGTATTCCCCGATCCCGTTATTTCGATTTCGGTCAAACCGAAACAAAAAGGCGGCGAAGAAAAAATGGGAGCAGCCCTCACCAAGATGGTGCAAGAAGACCCATCGTTCCACATGGTGACGGATCAAGAAAGCGGCGAAACGATTCTCAAGGGGATGGGCGAGTTACACCTCGACATCAAAGTAGACATTCTCAAGCGCACCCACGGCATCGAAGTAGAAGTCGGCGAACCACAGGTAGCCTATCGCGAGTCGATTACCAAGCGCCTCGAAGACGAATACACCCACAAAAAGCAATCAGGTGGTTCCGGTCAATTTGCCAAAATTGGCTACGTGATCGAGCCTGGTGAGGTGGGAAGCGGCTTCCAGTTTGAGTCAAAAGTGACCGGTGGTAGCGTCCCGAGAGAATATTGGCCAGCGGTCGAAAAAGGCTTTGAAAGCTGCATCGACAAAGGCGTCTTGGCCGGATTCCCCTGCCTAGACTTGAAATTCACGCTTCTAGAAGGCGGTTTCCACCCCGTTGACTCGTCAGCAATGGCCTTTGAAATTGCTGCCAAAGCGGCCTATCGCCAGTCTCTGCCGAAAGCGGGGCCTCAGTTGCTCGAACCGATTATGAATGTCGATGTATTCACACCAGATGATTACATGGGCGACGTGATCGGCGACCTCAACCGCCGCCGGGGGATGATGAAATCTCAAGAAACAAGCCAGACAGGAGCGCGGATCAAGGCAGATGTGCCGTTGAGCGAAATGTTTGGTTACATTAGCGATTTGCGTACTATGACCTCTGGCCGCGGCCAGTTTTCAATGTCCTTCTCGCACTATGCTCCTTGTCCGAATAACATCGCTGAAGAAGTGATTAAAGCGGCAAAAGAGCGTCAAGCTGCGAAGTAGTGTATTTGACTCCTGGTAGGTGCTATCTGGAGTCAAACAGAAAAATTAGATCCCCGCTTTTTGAAGAAATCGGGGATCTAATTTTTGTAAACTATCGGTTAGAATAAGTCAACAAAACATATTAGATAGTAGAACCACGAGCAGACTTCAACAACATCTTGATTTCTTCAAGACTAAATGGTGGTGAACGACGATGAATCATAGCGTGACAATTTGGACAAATAGGACGCAAATCTTTTATAGGATCAATTTCATACTCTTCTGCAATCTCTGAAAGGGGTCTTAGATGATGAACATGAATGAAACCTTTTCCCAGTTTCCCAAAAGCTCTGCCAAAATCGAAATCACAAATAAAGCAGCTTGAACCGTAATAATCAATACATTTTTGCCGAGCTTTAGGCTCTCGTTCATAGGCGTTGACTGAAACTTGCCGTACTGCCCCCTCACGAAATGTTTGTACTGCATCTACTTCATCAGGAAAGAATCTAGTAGTAGTTACAGATTCCTGAACCTGAAGCGGATTTTGCCAATCCAACAAACATTTTAGGTATTTTTCAAAAAGCGGATTTTGCCAATCCCTCAAACATTTTAGATATTCTTCAAAACGGTCTTCCTCACCAAGATACACATTTATGGCAGCACGAAAGATAGCAAAGAGTTCGACAAAGTTATCAATCACTGGCTGAGCTGCATCTAGGTCTTTAATAGGAAGAACTAGGGATGGACTCTGAATATAAGTACCTTTCCCATCTCGTTCAGGAACTAATTGCAGCTTGTTAATGAACTCATCATACTCTAAATTTTCATCTTCTTTCGGTGCAATAGTTTCAGAGTAAACTTCATATTCACCCTGCTCCCAAATCTGAGTAACATCTTTCAAATGCTTCTTCAGGACTTGAACAATCGGATTCCCTTCTAGTCCTCTTAATCCAAAAAAGTTCACAAATAAACTATCAGAAGTACACTCGAATCTCAGTTGGAAATACCAAGTTCCTTTTATAGTCAAGCCAGCGCTTGCTATTTTGAATGGCTTGGTTTTCTTGGCTCCAGAGCGATGAGCTGGTGTAGTCGTTATTCGACAATCTGAGAGTACATCTGTGCCATAAACTTGGTGAATTTGGTCACAAGCTTGTTTAATGATTATTTTAAGCTTAGGGACAAGTAATTCTTTTAGCTTATCAGCACGCTCTCGATTGTCTTCGACTGAGAAGAGATATTGTTCAGCAGACCCTATGAGTGGCAAGTCAACGATTTCTGACAATTCGGTTTCCTCAACTGAACTCATATTTGTTCTCCGACATGACAAGTGCAATGAAAACTAATTGATATTTTAGCTTTTTTTCGACATATCCTGAAATAGGTCATGCTTCCCCGGCTCCTAAAACTTGTGCTGTGGTGAGTTTCAGCCTTGTAGGGTGCGTCAGTTAGAATACTTACTGGACAAGGGAAACGCTTATGGACTGACGCACCCTACTATCGTCTTTTAAATGCCGAACAGCTTATGACTCAAATAAATCCCGATCGCACTGCTGGTACAATTGCGATCGACGTTTGCGCTCAATCAAACGGGCAGTATCTTTGTCAGATTTCGTCATCTCTGAGCGATCGCCCCGACGATCGCATGAATTTTTACGGACAAACGAAAGAACACGCGATCGCGATCGGCTTAGAACATTTAGCTGACGAGTATCGCGAGAAAGCAGAAGAGTCTCAGAATATAGATTCGCTTGCCGTGGAAATTTCAGATTCTGGAGAACCAATTAATAAATATTATCATGTGATTGTACACTACGAAGAAATTTCGGAAGCAGAATCTAAGTTTGAGGCAGTACACAATACAATGATGGGAAATACGATAGTTGAGAATGCCAGAATTGCAGCCATTGAGATTTCTCCAGATATTGAAATCGAGCCGTTAGAGAGATCGGAATATTGAGCTATCTCCCCACTCCTAGGAACTCCTAACCTACTATCAAGTCCGCCTGTTTTCAAGTATTCTTGGCGAATGCTGCCGTAAATCGGAAAAGTTCCTTTGGGACTGCTGACGAATGAACTACCAGCAGAAGGCAAAATCTTGAATCGCTGTTCTGACTTCTGTTAAAGATTGCTCCCGCCGATTGGAGTTGAGCGCATTGGCATTGATGAATTGAATATCCGTAATGCCAATAAAGTTAAACACAGTTCGCAAAAAAGGTTCCTGAAAATCAAAGGGGGCAAATGCAGAACTCGGACTAAAATCACTGCCGCGAGCAGTAAAAATTAGCATTTTTTTGTCAGTTACTAATCCTTTAAAACCACCAGCATCAACAGCAAAGGTGCGTCTGGGTCGAACAATATGGTCGATGTAGGATTTAAGCACTGCCGGAATACTGAAGTTATACATCGGGACAGATAGAACGTAGCGATCGGCAGTCAAAAACTCATCAATCAATTCATCTGAAAGCTGGATCGCATCTGCCAAATCGGGAGTGTATTGGTCTGGTGGCGTAAACTTTGCCTTCACCCATGTCGCATCAATGTAAGGCACAGGATTTAACCCTAAATCTCTGTGGATTATTTTAGTTTCAGGATGACGATCGCTCCACTTGTCCATAAATTCTTGCGCAAGCATCCGCGAATGAGATTGTTCGTACCGAGGACTGGTGTCGATCTGTAAAATGCGAACCATAAAATCACTTTCTCCATGAGATTGTTTTGAATTTGATTGCCTAGTAGCGTCGCATTTCCGCAGCAGTTACTCCAGAGGCTCGATCGCTGGCATACTGGGCGTAATCCTGAATGTAAACTTCGGGAGGCTGAGCAGTTGCTCGAACAGAAGGATGCTGCTGCATCACACCCAACCATTCCCTCAATCGAGTACATTCTGCTGGCAGTTTGACACCTCGATAATGTTCTAAAGCTATCCATCGATCGAACCAGGGATAGAAGGACAGATCGACTAAACTCAGTGAATCACCTAACCAGTAGGAACCTGCTTTTGATAACTGACGAAATCCTTCTTTTTCGATAAACAACAAGTGTTGATGGAGTTCATTTGTCCAGTTTTGTTGTTGTTGAACATCCTGGCTCAACAGCAATTTGTAAAATGCAGGGGTAAATTTGGTATTGGCAAAGTCAATCCAAATGCGGGCGATCGCTCTCAATCCCGGATTATTGGGCATTAAGGGTGGCCCTGGAAATACTTCCTCCAAATATTCGTTGATAATGCTCGATTCCCAGATCCGATTTTCTTCGTGTTGAATCACGGGTACTTTGCCATAGGGAGAAACTTCAGCAAACCAATCTGGCTTATTTCGCAGATCTATCTCAATCTGTTCAAAGTCTACCCCTTTTTCTAGTAGAACCATGCGAGTTCGCTGAGCGTAGGGACAAACTTTGGCGCTATAAATTTTTACTTGAGACATGAGTCATTCTTCCCTTACTAAACGTTTAATTTCTATCTATCGCTCAATCGTTTTTTTGTTCGATCTAGTAGCATTCGCAACAGCTACTGTGAATCTAGGGAGTTTGGGATTGCGGTTTGAAACTGCATCCAGGTAATCGCCACAACGATCGTAAATCCACCAACGATCTGCATTCCTGTCAGGGTTTGATCGAACCAAAACCATGCCAGCACTCCTGCAACGACGGGTTCTAGCGTGGCAGCGATCGCCGCTCTTTCTGCCTGAATCCGTTGAATGCACCAGAAAAACAATAGATAAGGAAGTAAATTCCCTGCAATTCCGACATAAATAACTTTCAGAATGTTCTCCCGTGCAAGCAGCGTCCAAGGCATTCCTTGGGTCAACTGATAGGCAATCCAAAATAGGCTGGCGACGGCAAAAACTTTCAACATTACACCAATGGTTTCTTGAGTTGCGCTCACCCGATCGCTCAGTACAATATAGGCAGCAAAAAACACCGCCGTCGTTAAACCGACGAGAATTCCAAACCACTCAACCCGTGCCTCGTGACTGGCGAGTAAATTAGAAACCAGCAGCACTCCGACGATGGAAAGAATTAGCGCCACCAGTACAGGGCGAGCAGGCAGGCATCGGGAAGTCACAGCAGTCCAGAGGACAACCAAAATAGGAGCCGTAAATAACAGAACGATCGCCACGGCTACAGGCAAGCGCTGAATTGCCAGGTAATCGGCACCGACTAAGCCAACGAGAATGAGTCCCAGCGCAAATTGTGGACGATCGATCGGCTTGGCGTGGGAGCGTCCCACCAAACTATCCAGAATCGCAAGTCCAAAGGTGGCGATCGTTGCGCTTGCTCCAGCTAGCTCAAACGGCTGCACTCCTGATAAAAACAGGCGATTGGCGACATTAGCAGCGATCGCCCAGGCAACAACTGTCAGGAGCATTGCCAGCATTCCCAACACATTAAGTGAGTCGCGATCGCGCTCTAACACGGATTTCCAGGCGGTGTGAGGCGTTTTAGCAGCCATCGTTTCACCTTCGCAAGTAGTTTACTATTTGATAGTTGAAATTTCAACTAAAATCAAGGTAGCACGCGATAGTTGAAAATTCAACTACTTTTTTGAGATAATCCTGAGATGACTGCTAAACCTAAACTGGACAATCTACGGAACTCTGTATGGCGGCTTTTTATCACCGCCAACGTCAAGCTGCTCGATCGGATGGGCGAAAAGTTTTCTCAGGCAGGGCTGCCCTCGATGGATTGGTACGATGTACTGTTGACGCTCAAAGAAGCGCCAGAGTATCGTCTGCGCTTAAGCGATTTAGCCCAGAAGGTGCTGTTGAGCCGCAGCAATCTGACCCATCTGGTCGATCGCCTGGAAAAAGCCGGACTGCTATATCGAAAACGCTGTCCGAGCGATCGGCGTGGCACCTATGCTGTGCTGACTGAGGCAGGATTGGCGATGCAACAGCAAATGTGGACGGTTTACGCTGAAGGAATTGCAGAATACTTTGCCTGTCACCTGGATGATGAAGAACTTCAGGTGATGCAGCAAGTGCTGAAGCGAATGCTTGCGGCAGTTAGTCAGTAAGGGCGTCCGAGCAGATAGTCCTCACTTGGCGAACCAGAATGATGCCACCGAGACTGGCATCATTCTGGTTCGCCAAAAAGTCTCTTTAATATCAAATCCGCTCTTCATCGGAAACGATATAAATCGCCGAGTCACAACCGCCAAGTTTCTGTTCTATTCTTCCCCGCCCAAATCAGCTCTAACTTTCTCAACAACTCGATTCAACTCCACCGAATGAGAGGCCTTAAATAAAATACGATCGCCCGGTGTGACAAACTCCATTAAATGCCTTGCTAAATCTTCGCGGGAATTCTCCCTCGCAATATCTTCAACCTCCACAAAAGGCAAACCCGCCGCACCCGCAGCCATCGCGGCCGCTTCCTCAAAATCAGCAAAAACAAACAAAGCATCCAGATTCAACTCTCGCGCCGCCGTTCCCACTTGTCGGTGAAATTCGATCGCCCTGTCGCCCAATTCCTTCATCGTTCCCAACACCGCAATCCGGCGCTTTCCTGGAGTATCTGCTAACAGTCTCAGGGCCGCCAACATCGACTCCAAACCAGCATTGTAAGTCTCATCCAGAATCACAATATCCTGCGGCAAATCGTAGCGGCGCGCCCGTCCATCCGGTAACTGCACAGACAAACCTTGCTTTAAAACTTCCCAATCAATACCTAAAACTTTTCCTACCGCCAAAGCCGCCAAATAATTTACAGCATTGTGCCGTCCTTGCAGCGGCAGTGGCAATTCCACACCTTCTACAGACATTGTATCATTATTGAGCAATTTTCCGCACAAATCGCCGCCTTCTAAACCGTAAGTTAAGGTTTTTTCCTGCCAAACTTGGCCCGCAGTTGCTATTAATCTGTCACAATCGTGATTGAGAATAGCAATGCTATCACCAGGCATTTCGGCTAACAGTTCGCACTTAGCTTGGGCGATCGCCTCTTCCGAACCCAATCGCCCGATATGCGCCGTTCCTACGTTAGTAATTACCGCCACTGTAGGACGCGCAATTTGGGACAGCAGCGCTATTTCGCCACTCCCGCGCATTCCCATTTCAATTACAGCATAATTGTGTGAGGGCGAAAGCTCTAACAGAGTTTTTGGTACTCCAATTTCATTGTTGTAGTTATATTGAGTTTTAAGAACATTTCCTCTCGTTGACAAAACCGCCGCAATTAATTCTTTAACAGTAGTTTTACCGACCGAACCAGTAACAGCAACTATAGGTATACTGAACTGGTTTCGCCACCAGCGGGCGATCGACTGATAAGCTTTTAAAGTATCGTCCACGCGCAACAGCGGAAAATTAGGCAATTCCTCTTGCCAATGTCGATCGACTATCGCCGCAATCGCCCCCAAATCCCGGGCTTTTGCCACAAATTGATGGCCATCAAAATTGTCTCCCCGCAGCGCCAAAAATACTTCGCCTCCCTCAAGAGTGCGCGTATCTGTGGCAATCCCTGTCCCTAAAGCTGTCAAAACATCGTCAGGCACAGCAGGCAAAGGTACATTTAAAATTTCAAAAAGTCTGGCGATACTTACGCGACAAACCATAACCAGCACTCACCTTTCAAATGATTATTTTCACAGCTAATCCTACCTTGCTTGACCTGACATTTAACTGACAGGGGGCTGCTGGCCAGGATAGACCTTGACAATCGTAATACTAAATCGTCAGCAAACCAAGAAATTCTTCCGTACCTACTCACAGTCTTTACCAATACTTTACAAAGTCTATATTGATTTAAGGCCTTGCTAATTACCAACAATTCATGCCATGCTGATGTTGGTAATTAGTTTTAACTAAGCAAAAAATATCGATCGGCTTAAGCTGCTGACAGCTTCTACCCCTAAGCCTCATCCGGCGAGCAGCTCGGTTGACTCAATTGTTGCGCTTCATCTGCCAATTCATCAAGCTAATAGCGCTGAAAGCTCTTGCCCCAGACTGGGAGGTTAATCCACAGTGAACGACTACAATAGACAGAAAATTTACGAAGAAGAACAGCTACTTTACAAGCACTGGCTGGAGTTGGTACAACGAGAGCAGCCGGCTGAACTCATCAGCCGCTTTCGCACTTTGTTTATTCATGGTACCGGATATCCCGATCGCTCCGTCGCCGAGGCACTCGAAAAAATAGCAGCCTCAGAACACGCTGAACAAGAATTCAAGTACATCCTCAACCGCTGCTGCCACATCCTGATCAACCGCTGGCAAACTTACTCCAGCAAGCAAGCAGCCATCCCTGAATTGATCGCTCTGTTTGAAGAAGCACCCAAAATACTATTTGGCTACAATCAATCGCGGGCGCGAGGCTCGATCCCCAAATTAGTAAATCAATTTACCGAAAGCGAACAGTACCTCACACTCCAACGCTTAGCCAAAGTCATAACTCACAGCAATGAAGATAGCAGCAACAGCAAAATCCCTGCTACCCTTGCCCTCGGAACCTTAATTCCCCGCTATCCTTACCTGTATAAACACTGCCTGCTCAGCGACGACAGCACCTACGAACAGCAGAAAATCATTAAAAAAATCCAAGCTCAAAAGCAGCAGCAATTTGAGGTCAACCTCTCCCAATACGTCGCTCACCAAGTGAGAAAAGCCCAAACAGCACGGCGGGAAACCTCAATTTCCTTCGGGAGAATTATACAGCCTATAAAAAACCCAACGCTGTTGAGCGATCCGGAACTGTTCTTTGCCCTCAAGCAATTTGTCGGAAAAGTAGAAGGAGCCGATACCTACAGAGAGCTAGCGGGTCGCTTCACGGCGAACGCCAGCACAACTGCGTCTTACGGCTCATTTAAAGACGACTTGTACGAATACCTGATTTCTTCTGTCACCGACGATCGCTACGGCAAACGTCAATTTAACGAAAAATTGTATAAGCAACTACAAAATACCTTTCCTCACAGCGACGATCAGAAGTTCAACGAATTTTTAATGATCAGAACTTGCAGCCAGTTATTGAACTTTTTAGTAGTAGAGAGTCCTGTGCGGCCCAACCACTTTGTCTTCATCGACCTGATCTCTAATCTCGGGCCGACCCAAACCACAGGTTTGCTGCTGAAAATCGTACTAATTTGCGGCAAAGTCAAGCCCTACCTAGAAAAGCGGCTGGCAATTTTGTTCGGTCACTATGAATTCAGTACCCGAGAAGGCGTGGTGTGGTTAGTCAAAGCCCTGGAAAACGTGAACCTAGCTTTGAGTACAAACTTTGGCAAGGTGGATGTATCTTTCCTGCGGTGAGAGCGCGCGCTACAACTTTCTGTGCTTCCACCTTGACAAAACATCACGCCGAGAAACCAGGTTTCTCAATACCCTAAAAGTTTTACGTTTAATTAGAACGACTTAATTAACTGCTGAAACCTACTCAAAAGACGCTATTCTATGTTAAAGTACCAAGTGTGAATCAGATTCAGTTGCAGGCTTTGTTCATTGCTACAGAATTGTCTAAAAACTTGCCCTTCTGTATCGGCAGGGGACTCTCCGAAACTGAAATCTTCGCACTGTCTAAATTTTGGAGTTATTCCTCATGTCGATATACGTCGGTAACTTATCCTACCAAGTTACCCAAGAAGACATCACCACCGTCTTCGCCGAATACGGAACCGTTAAGCGAGTACATCTACCTACCGACAGAGAAACCAGTCGCCCCCGCGGCTTCGGTTTTGTAGAAATGTCAACAGATGCAGAAGAAGATGCAGCCATTAGTGCTCTCGACGGAGCAGAGTGGATGGGTCGCGACCTCAAAGTTAACAAAGCTAAGCCCCGCGAAGATGAAGGCCGGGGTGGCGGCAACCGGGGCGGCGGCCCTGGGAAATTTGGTCGCGCAGGAGGAGGCGGTGGCGGAGGACGTTATTAATTTCCTCTGATAAAGATTTGAGATTGGAGAGTTGAAATTGGCGATCGAGCTCACCTAGCTCCGAACCACTTCCGGCCGTTCCGAAAAACCTATGCTCTTCAAGTTTCCATATCTACCGCTTTAAATATACCAAAAAGCCAAGGGCCTAACCCTTGGCTTTTTGGTATGAGGGTTGACGGTATGAGCCTGAAACGCCCTGGGCGAATCGGTTGCAGTGCCGTCAGGTTCTAATCGTCAGGTTCGATGCTGCTGCTCAATCCGTGATTGTTGAGCGTTTCAGCGTAAAACTCAGCGTGTTCGAGAGCGCAAACAATCACCAGTCCCATCCCGTTAGTGTGGGCTTCCATCATCACATTCACAGCCTGTGGCTGAGTCAGACTCGGTACCGTCGCCATCAAAGTCTGCACCACGTACTCCATAGGATTGAAATCATCATTGTGCAGCAGAACGCGGTAGCGCGGTGCCAGCTTGCGGACTGTGGAACTTTTTTGAATAATTTCGACAGACACTAATCTATACCTCCTGACTTGTAAAATGTTAAAATTTGTCAACAATCTTGAACCGGATTCCTCCGCTGTGCAAGAGTATGTCACTTTCAGTTATTTTATTGAAATCTGAATAATCAGACAAGGCAGCCCCTTGGTCGATCGCGAGCTGTGAACCCCACACCAAAGCCACAGGGGTGTCCTGGGCCCTCCGCAACCACCTTCCTAGCGCCATAATATTAGAAAGGCGAGATCGGTTAAAAATAACAAACTACTACCTGTTGAGTCTCCAGAACTGAGGGAACCTTATATGAAACGCAAACCTAAATCTTACAACGACGACAGATTCAGCGGCGACGCATCCCGGGGAGATGAAGACTCCGGCTCATTTGGCGGACAGTCGCGGCGTCAACCTCAGTCCGGCAAACCCTCTTTCCTCAATTCCGCCACCCTTGGGATTTTAACAGCCGTCTTTATTCTGGGAATTGGGATTGGCATTGCTTTTAGCTCCACAGCTACCATTAGCCCAGAGAACGTAGCATCCCGCGAATTTATCGATCGTAGCGCCCCGAACCCAGAACTTTGCGTGCAGTTTGGAGCAAGCGCGATGGTGACAGATATGCGCCTCTACGTCACCCTCAACCCCTTCAACGTCTACATCTCGCAGCCGAGTATGCGCCCCGGATGCGTCCTGCGAACCAATAACTGGGCAATTCTGGAACAAAGAAAACTCATCAGCCAAAACCAAGTGCGAGAGTGCAAAAATCGCATGAACACCTTTGGCTTCACCGGCCCCCTGGAAGCTCAACCCGAAATTAACTGTATCTACCAAAACGACGGCGCTAAAAACCTCTTCCTCAACCAACCGGGTTCGATAGCTCCAACCACTGAAGGTCAAAATTTCTAAATCGCCGATATAGCGGTTTTCAGTTGAGTGAAGTACAGATGCTCGGGTAGGGATTTAGGCTTAGCCTAAGTCCCTACTTTATTTAATACAAGGGAAACTGCTCTCAGTAGATTTTGAAGCCCGAGGTTCCAAGGAAGACTTCCTTCTTCCCTCAAACCTCGGACTTGTTCCTTCAAAAACCGAACTGCGGGAAATCTTCGGTTAACTGAACTTGCAAAATTTGGCCGGGTTGAATCGTAGCAGGTTGAGGAGCAGCGACGTAAGTTGTAGCAACACCACCGGCTGCTCCCGCCAACAAACCGATACCGGAAAAGCCGCTCAGCAAGAACAAAGCTAAACCACCAATACCAGTATTTCGCAACAAACTGCGATCGGAAGGCTGTTGTCGGCGGCCTCCCACAGGTTCCGAGCGAGCGAAGAGAGGGATATTGCGGCCGTTCAGACTAATAGCTTCGACAACAAATCGACTGCCGAGGTTGGTCGTTTCAAATCGGCCGATGACCGGCGTATTAGCAGGTACGATCGTATTGCCGCGACTGTCGAGAATTCCCCCTTGTAGCAGCAGCACTTCCTCTCGGCTGGGTTTCGCACGGGCAAGGCGCAAAGCCTCAGCACCGGGGTATAGCAAACTGAGCTCCGTCCCCGCCGGCAACAAGACATTCGCCCCAGCCGCAGCCTGCGAAACAGCATTCGATCGTCCGCGAGGAAGTGGTTCACCAAAGGTAAGCGTCCGCTGTTGGGGTGCATCAGCAGCCGTTATTTGAGGAGCTAGGCGGGGTACAGCAGTACCTTGTACCCCTGAGCCTCCGTCAATGCGAACACTGACTAAAGGAACTCTTAGCGGTCGGATTTGGTCGTTGGGAGTTGGTGGCTGCGAAGAATTTGTAGCGAGATTCAGGGAAGTAGGAGGGTCAGGTCGATCGACCTTTGGGGCACCAGTTGAGTTGGAATCTGTCGGCGGCTGGTTTTGCGGTACTTGTATTGCAGGCTGGGGTTGAGTTTCGGAAGTTTCCACAATAGGAGTCGGTTCGATCGAAGGACGCAACACCCAGCGATTTTCTACCCCGCTTCTTTGGAATTGAACTTTCCCTGCGCTGAAACCGACTCCGGGAGCCAAATTGACCAGAATTCTCGCCGTTCCCGGTTGAAGTTGACTCACCCCCACAGAACGTACAGTACCTTGCGGGTATAGCTGAGTTGCATCTACTCCGATCTCAGTATTGGGCAAATCCACAGCAATTTGATTCGGGTTGAGTAGAGAATATGTAGGAGTTGTTCCCTCTGGGAGAGTAATTTCTAGCTGATTTGTCGCCGGATCGAATTGCCAACTTGTGACTGTAGAAGCATTTGCTGGTTGCTGTGCTGCCGGCACCGCTGCAACTGCGGCGACGATTGCTAGACTCAGACTCAGTGACTCGATCGCAAATAATCCGGGTGCTAGAGAATTAACAGCCAATTTTTGTAAGTCTTCCCCAAATCTGGTGAGTAATTTTTTGTATGGCATGGCGGCTGGGTGAAATTTTGGATTTGAAATAGATTATGGATGGGAAAATTTTGCCTTCGGATGACGCTGAAAGTTTAGCATTATGGCGATATGAAAAATTTAGCTAAATGGAAATTATTGCGATCGCGCTTCGTTCTTAACAACAAGTGGTGTCAGGTTAGACAAGACGAAATAGAATTGCCAAGCGGACAAATTATAGACGACTTTTTTGTTCATGTCCGACCCAATATCGCCCTAGTATTTGCCACGACAGAGCAGCAAGAACTTGTATTTGTGCGCCAATACAGGCACGGAGCAGGCGAGATTTTGCTGGAACTCCCGGCTGGAACTTTCAATCCTGCAGAAGAAAGCGCCAAATCTGCTGCCGCCCGAGAACTTGCCGAAGAAACGGGATATGTTGCTGAAGAAATTTTGGAACTAGCAACCTTATATGATAACCCCGTAAAAGATACCAATTGTATTTACCTATACTTTGCTAAAAATGTCAAGCTTGCCACCCAAATACAATTGGATATCACAGAAGATATTGAAGTAGTTTTAGTCCCACTTGCCGAAGTTTTTTGTAAAATAGCAAACCGAGAAATTTGCGTATCCGGGAGCATCGCAGCTATTTTTTTAGGATTAGATTTTTTGCACAAACAGCCGTAAAGTGTGGTGTGCATGGAGCCATATACGCTCTGGTTAAACTTATATTATTTCCCCGCAAAAGAACACATTATCAGGTTAGTAGTGAGGAATTTAGAGGGAGTTTTCGGAGGATTGAAGTCCTTACTCCCAACCTGATAATGGTTATTTTACGGAACCTAATATGACTCCGCTCTTACCGAGTCCCAGCCACAAAATCGAGAGAAGTGAGAGAATTATTAGCCCCAAAAACCTGAGCCAAAACATCCCCACTGCCAGCAAATTTTACTAAAAAGCCATTGGCAGTCGAGTTAATTTGCAACGAGTCAAAACTCAAGCCCTCGCCGAGGACAAACTTGTCAGTTCCTACATCAAAATTGAGCACAGTATCGATACCGTTATTAGCACTCAACACAAAACGATCGCTGCCAATACCTCCTATCAAAGTATCATCTCCCCCGTCGCCAAACAGCCAGTCATCCCCTGCACCCCCATTGAGAATATCGCGATCTTTCCCTCCGTAAACAGTGTCATTACCATCATCACCGTTGAGAGTATCTTGACCTTCATTGGCGTATAACAGGTCATCGCCACTACCACCGTTAATACAGTCTTGCTGGCCGTCTTCACCCACAGCGCCTCGCAGATTTTCCCCGCGATCGCCGCTAATGGTATCGTTACCCCGATCGCCGCACAAAATATCGCTGCCGGAGTCGCCGTACATCAAGTCGTTGCCAGCATCT
>NZ_JAUBPO010000032.1:0-62862 GCF_036700785.1 Microcoleus sp. S28C3
TTGGTACTCCGACGAAACTACCTAAACCGAGGGGAAAATCTCCTGGTTGGGAAACAGGAAAGGTACGGATATCGGCACCACGATATCCCACTGTCAAAAAACGAGTCTCTCGACGCAAAAAGTCCTCAAGATTAGTTGTTTAATCTCCTCTATTTGGAATTATTGAGCAATAACTTGCCCGGTGTTGAAAGGCAGGTACTTTTAGATGCGATCGTTTTTTAGTCTAAACTCCAGTAATTCTTATTGAGAGGAAAAGACTCATTCATGACACAAACTCAATCCCGAATAAGCGAGCCCGGGGTTGTCGCCAACTTGGACGAGATGACGACCAATTCTTTTCCTGTTTGGCATAACTCTCTCGATCTGCTGAGTGTAGGCTACGCCATTAATGTCATTAATAAAGATCGGGCAACACGCCTTCTCCAAACGGATGAGGGGCAAAAACAGCTATCGCCTGAAAATCTGGCGGTTGCCGTCACCGACGACTTGCTAACACTGGGGCCTAAGGCGTTTTACTCGGAAACCTTTGGGAATGAAGTCTTTCAAAAGGATGCGGTTAGTGCTTTTGATAGCCCGATTAACCCTGTTACCCTTCAGAATTCTTCAACAAAATTTACCCAACGCCCGATGAACCCGGTTTCAACCAAACTATCAGGATGTCCGGTTAAAAGAATCACCAAGAATCGGATCGCCGATCGATAAAACTGATTTAGAGGATGAAAAATAATGCAATTAAAGCCCATCAATCAGCAAGTTGTTGCCGTCGTTGGGGCTTCCAGCGGCATCGGACGCGAGAGTGCTCTTCAGTTTGCTAAGCGAGGGGCAAAGTTAGTTGTCTCGGCTCGCAGTGAGTCGAAACTAGCCTCCCTGGTAGATGAGATTCGGGGCTTCGGTGGTGAAGCAACGGCTGTAGTTGCCGATGTGTCGGTGTTCGAGCAGGTCAAAGCGATCGCAGACCGTACCGTCGAAGTCTATGGGCGGCTCGATACGTGGGTACACGTCCCTGCCGTTGGCATCTTCGCGACATTCGACAACACCACACCCGAAGAGTTTAAGCGCGTCATAGATGTGAGCTTGATGGGGCAGGTATACGGTGCAATGGCGGCGCTACCACATCTCAAGCGTGAGGGACGGGGGGCGCTGATCCACATCTCTTCAATGGAGGGCGTGCGAAGTCTCCCTTACCAAAGTGCATACTCCGCCGCCAAGCACGGCATTGAGGGATTCATCGAAGCTATGCGCTTGGAGTTGCAACATGAGAACATACCTGTCAGCGTGACGAGCGTGAAACCAGCGGTCATCAATACACCCTTCTGGAACAATGGCCTCACCAAGCTAGGCGTTAAGCCAGCAGGGATACCGCCCTACTACGACCCCAGGTTGGTAGCTGACGCCATCCTCTACGTTGCTGAACATCCAACTCGTGACTTCTTGGTTGGGGATGCGGCTAGAGCTCTAGGTGCGCTACAGCGGCTCTCACCCGAACTGGCAGATGCCTTGTTGCTGCTTGTCGGCTTTCAGGCTCAACACACCAACGAGCCGAAGTCTCCAGACGATCGGAACAACCTTTACGAACCTGTCCCAAGCGATACCAGAGTTGATGGAGACTTTAGCCATATGGTCATACCGAGCGTTACGGACTGGCTGGCTAAGAATCCCGCTCTCCAGTGGGGGGCGATCGCTGGTGTGATGGCTTTAGCTTTGCTGGCAACACAATCCTTCAACAACGAAAAGTGATTTTAGGATGAAATCAGTAACGCCCGTACATCAACAAATGTGAGTAGAAAATGCTGCCTCATCAAATATTTAGGTAGATTTGAACGTTTCTGGGAGGGTAGCTAATCAAAAATTAGCTTTATCTGTTTTATACTCAGAGTTTTACGGATGGACGAGGGAACTAACTTATCGATCTGCCATCTACGGCACTGTTGTAGAAGTGGTAAATCGATGGTATCCCTCATCTAAAACTTGTTAAAACTGCGACCACGTTCAACTAATGCCACTTCAAGCGCGAGTATTTGTTTGTTAGCAGTGTGGCTCTAGTTGTAATAGAGGTTTGAACGGCGCTCTTAATTTAGCTTTAATCTCACAATAAAAAGTAAGGATGCGTCGTTCTGAATAGACGCCTGCCCAGTAGAAGGAGCCGACTCCCTACCGTGAAGCAAGAAGTAATTTTTAAGTGTACAAGATGTCGATATTGTGCCTTTCATATCAATCTTATGTAGCAGACGTAAATATGTGGGGAAGCTGGTTCGATTTCATCAAGTCTGCAACAACTCCCGCAACGCCTGGTGCGGTCAATGCTACTCAAAATCAAGCCGAGTTGTGGCAGATTTACCTGAAGGGGTTGCAAAAGTTGACTCAGCTTTGGGCAGAATCACTACAGCAGTCACAAGAAAGCGGAACCTGAGCAGTAGGGGGTTACGCTGGAGCATTGATTGAACTCAGCAACCTAGCTTAACGTTAATATCCATCTAACAGTAGACAAAAACAGAGCTTCATTGATGCTAGTTTATAAGCATCTATAAAGATAAGCAATCGCATGATTAGGACGTAATTCAACACCCCAAACTCAGCACGCCAGTGGGATGTTAATTAAAGCGAACGTTGAACTGCAAGAGCACCTTAGCTAACAAGGAGAGAGGCTGTATGGCTCAAACAAAAAACGATTCAGAGATCTTGCCGGAGGATGTTAGTGACCCATCCGCAGATAACGCTTTAATCGAGCCGAAAAAAGACAGATTAGGATATGCACCCTTCGCCAAACATCTTGCAGACAGTATTTGCCAAATGAACTTTCCTGAAGGGTTCGTTATTGCAGTTTACGGTTCCTCAGGTTTTGGCAAATCCACACTATTGAACTTTTTAACGTGCTATCTCAAGCAAAAGCCAGAGAGCGAACAACCTATTATTGTCCCTTTTAACCCCTGGTTTTTTTCTGGGGGCGAAGACATCACAAGGCGCTTTATTGGTCAATTACAGGCTATTTTGAGCCAATTTAAAGCTGTCCCCAAAGGCATCCTAGGTCGAATAACCAATCTGGCTAAAGCAGTTTCTGAAATTCCTATTCCTTACGCTCAAGCTAGCAAGGTACTTGTAAAATTATTTGACGATAAAGAAAAGGAAACTTCCGACTTAAAAGAAGAAGTCGAAGATACACTAGAAAAGCAGCATCCGCGAATCGTAGTAACGATTGATGATATTGACAGGCTCAGCGCTGAGGAAATTAGTCAATTATTTCATCTTATTAAAGCAATTCCGAATTTTACTAACGTTGTCTATTTGCTAGTTTTCGATCGAGAAGTGGTCATCAAAACTCTCGCAGATACACAACCTCTACCCGGACAAATCTATCTCGATCAGATTGTTCAAGCTTCTTTTGAGTTACCTCTCCCAGATAAAACCTCACTCCGCACGCTACTTTTTGAAAAACTAAATGGCATACTGACTGACGCACCAAAGCCACTATTCAATCAAAATCGCTGGGGCAATGTTTATTTACAAGGAATAGATCATTTTATTAGCAATCCTCGTGACATTGCTCGTCTGACCAACATCTTAACCGTGACATACCCAGCGGTGAAAGGTGAAGTGAACCCAGTTGATTTCATTGCTATTGAGTCTCTGCGAACCTTTCGCCCAAAAATATATGACATAATCCGCAAAAATCCTCAATTCTTTGCGGGAAATGCGGATGCGAAAGGTTCTCTAATCCCGACATTGGACGAAATCAAAGATTTTCACGATTCCTGGGTGACTAAGTTTGAAGATGACGAGGATAAAGAACCAGTTAAACGGCTGCTCTTACAGCTTTTTCCTAAGTTAGAAGCCGTTTGGCATAATACCTACTCGCCTGCACAAGATGAGTCAATATGGAGCAAACAATTACGGATTTGTAGCTTAGATATATTTCCAAAATACTTCCGTTTAGTCTTAACACAAGATGAATTCTCTCATGCTGAGATTAAAGCAATTTTTGCCTTGGCAAAAGATGCTAAGGCATTTGGGGAAAATCTTGTAGAACTCGCTCATCAAAAACGCTCTGATGGCACGACGCAAGTTCGGGCATTTCTTGAACGGCTTGAGGATTACCCTGAAAAAGAAATTCCTACCGATTGCATTCCTTCAATTGTGAAAGCTTTGTTTGATGTCGGCGACCAGCTTTTGCCTCCGGAAGACGAACCGCAGGGAATGTTTGATTTTGGCAATGACATGAGAATTGAACGCCTGATCTCACAACTGTTGCATCGGATTGACGAACAAGCACGGTTTGAAACCTTGAAAGAGGCAATGTCAAACGGTAACGCCTTATCCATAATTGTGTACGAAGTAGCAGCCTTGGGTCAGGAACAAGGTAAGTATGGAGCAGAGGAATTTATCCCCGCAGAGGAATGGCTCCAGAGTGTAGAACACCTGAAGGAGCTTGAAGGAATAGCCTTGAAGCGGCTGCGAGATGCTGCACAACAAAACTTCCTACTGCAATCCCCAAAGCTCTCTGGAAATTTACACTATTGGCAAAGTTGCGCAGGAGAAGAGGAAGTCAAGCAATGGGTTGAAAAGATTATTGACAATGATGAAGGGCTAGTTAATTTCTTGGAGAAGTTGCTGCAAAAAGATTTTAGTGAGGATGGCTCGAACTGGACTAAAAAAGCAGGCTATAAACTTGACCTTAACTGGCTCGAACCCTATCTCGAACCATCCGCGATCGTTGAGCGAATGAGTAGTCTCGCTGAAACGATCGACTTAACAGAAGATCGGAAAAATGCGATCGCCCAATTTATCCGAGAATATGAGATGCAGCAGCAGAGAGAAAGCCCGGATCAGTCAAGGATTTAGGCGATCGAATAGCAGTGCTAGAGCCTCGTCCGGTAATCCAAATGATGTAGAGGGTATGACGCAACTGACTGGCGACGAACGTTAGAAACTCATCGTTCAGGGAAGCAACCAGGGCTAGACGATAAATTTATTGCTATTCTTTTGCTTCAATCAGCTCTGTTGCTTGCCTGGCTGGGAATAGGGCGCGTATTAGCTGACCCACAGGCACAGAACGCTGCTCGCGAACAAACACCAAGGGCAGCAGAGCAAACAGTCGCAAGACGGCTGAGAGAGCAAACGCCGTTGCCAAACCACCAAAACCAGTCAGACTCGCGACATACCCGCCAACACTAATTCCGATCGCCCCAGTGATTCCAGGAACCGCCGCCGCAACAGCAAAATAAATCGACTGATTGCGTAGCGGTGTCACCGACATCATCAGATTGCCGCTGCACAGGTCGATCGCTGCCCAAGTCGCACCCCCGAGTATGTGCAACAAGGGGAACCAAGCCCAAAGGAAAATTGGAGAAGTTCCAGATTCTAGCCACAGTAGAGGCGTCAGAGCCACCAAGATTCCCACAGTTATCATCAGTGGGCGATTGCCAATCCGGTCAGCCAGTCTGCCCCAAAACATCAGCATCAGCAAGTTAGCACCAGCTCCCAAGCTGTTATAGAGCGTTACCACGCTGACATCTAGCTTGAGGTCGCCCAGTAAGTAGAGGTTAAAGAAGGGAGCGCTGACGTTAACCGCAAAGCTCCACAAGCCTGAGTAAAACAAAAACCTCAAAAAATTGGCATCCTGGAAGAAGCTAAAAACTTTCGCCCAGGGCGACCTGTGGTCATCCGAGTCGGCGGCGTGTACTAGCTGCGGGTTGACATCAGTTATCAAGAACTGAAAGACCAGACTGAGTATTGCGAACACAACTCCCACAACCAAGACCACACCGAAGCCATAGAGCGAACCACCCGGCCACTTCGATACTGCTAGACCCAGCAGCGGCACGCCGATGAGATTGGTTAAGGTCACAACACTATTGCGAAAGCCAAAATACCGCCCCCGCAATCGGTCTGGTACTAACACAGCCATCCAGCTAAGAAAGGAAGCACGGCCCAAAGCTTCCATGAAATTACTCAGGCAGATAATTGCCAATGTCAACAGCACCAACTGGCGCGGCTGGATACGGGATGAGCCGACCAACCAAATCCCTGGCACAATCAGCAACCACGGCAGGCGCGAGGAGCCAAAAATCAACAGGGAATACCAGTGGCGGCTCTTGATGCGGTCTCCCAGATAGGCTCCCAGCGGTTGCAGCAAATTGGTTAGCTGAGGAATTGAGGCGAGCAGACCTATTTCTACTGTACTGGCACCGAGATCCAGCAAGAAATTACTAAGCAACGCGCCGCCAATAATACTGTAAAATACGGTAGCAAAGGCACCTTCGGTAGTTAATGCCTTGAGGCTTTTCCGAATATCTCGCTTGGGAATTTTAAGATGCGGGTTTGTAGTAAGTACCGGCTCTGATAATGCCTTATGGTCTGGGATTTCCTGAATGGCGAGAGAAGCCAGAGGACTCGTTTCTACTAAAATCTTATCTTCTTGTGGATGCAGCATATTCTCTAGGCAATATTTAAACGCTCGACCGGAACTACATTACTCCATTGCTCTGAGTGCATTTCTAAAGACAAATGTCCTAAAAAATGCTTTATTTAAATCCTGTAATGGCAACCCCTTACCTGGTCGGCGTTAATTAGTAAACGCCATAAAGTATTTCAGAAATATAACCAGAACCTGTCCCAAACAGTCAGGTTTTTTATACAGAACTTATATAAAAATACTCTCTATTATAGTAGAGTAGAAATTTAATAATTTGCAAAAAGTTTTTATAGGAATTTTTTATTTATTGTAAACAAACTTTAAGCTTTCAGTTACAATATTTGCTTAAATTATTTTATTGTAAATCCTTAAAAGTTATTTCTCAAGATAGATGTGTTTGTCAACTCTGAGGATGATGCAGATATGCTAGCTCTCAGGTGTTGGGAGTTAGAAGTTGAGCTCGTAAATTTCAACTCGACCGAACTTTCCTAGAGTGACTTCATCTTCAAGCGGAAGATTTTTTAATGAGGATTTTAAGGAGTAGGCTCGATGCAACAGAAGCCAATAAATTAGCAGGTGGTTGTCGTTGTTGGGGCTTCGAGGGGCATCGGACTTGAGGTGAACCTCCTGTTTGTTTGATGAGGGAGCGGTAAAAGGAAGAGGTTGTCTCTGCTGGCAGTGAGGTGCGACTAAATTCCTAGGTGGGCGAGATTTCGATCTCTGGCGGTGAGGCAACCCCTTTCGTTTCAAGATAGGTCGATCGCCCTAGCAGTACATTCCATTAGCTAGAGGAGAGGAAATGGAGCGCAGCTTAGGATGTTTAATAAAATAGGGAATTTTATAGGGAACGATGAGCTTATTACTAATAGATATGGATGGTACGCTCCGCGAACCGCTCAGCGGACAACAATACTTCCAACATCCCAAAGATCAACGCATTGTTGAAGGTGCTCAGATTGCCATTGGCGCTTACAAAGACGATTGGATAATTGCCGGCATCACCAACCAAGGTGGAGTTGCCGCAGGTCATAAGTCTATGCAAGAGTGCATCAAGGAACAGCAATACACGCTTGAGTTATTCCCAGAGTTGAGAGAAATCTACTTCTGCCCCGACTTTGAGGGTAAAAAGTGTTTCCGCGTCACTCGTCACAATGTTTATAACCACAGCCAAACTAAGTGGTCTGGACAGTACCGCAAACCGCGATCGGGTATGTTGCAACTAGCAATGGTCAGACACAAACACACCCCGCAAAATTCGCTGTATGTGGGTGATCGACCCGAAGATGAACAAGCTGCCAAACGAGCTGGTATACCCTTTCAATGGGCATGGAACTGGATCGAGCAACATCAACAGGCGATCGTCCCCAACCTTACAGAAGTACAGTAATTCACAGGATGTCATGGAACGAGAGATTACAGATAGCAACGGCATTACCTGGATGTGTATTCAAGCCTATTCTGGGCTTTCCCACAACGCAGAAAACCAAGATGCGGCTCAGGTTAAAGGACAAGAAGATAGCTACTGGGTAGTCTGTACAGTGGTGGCGCAAAGTCGGTGCGGCTCAAGCTTGAGGGCGAATGGGAAACGTCCTACTCTGACGAGATGTTGCTCAACGAAATTGAAGCACGGCAGGGAGTATGACTACAGCCAAACCAAGTGGTCTCGACAGTATTGTAAATCGCGATCGGGTACGTTGCAACTAGCAATGTCAGAGAGAAACACACTCCGCAAAATTCGATGTATCTAGGCGCAAAAAAGTAGTCTTTGTAAGACTATTTTTTTGCGCCTAGAATAAGTGCAAAAGAGCGCAGAGGAAATAATTTCCAGCGGTAAGCATGAGAACCCTTTATCTACTTCGAGAAACTATTCTAGTTACACGCTAGCTTGAGCACTCGATGAACTCTGCATAGTGATTTCTGCTGACTTCACAAATCCGTAGTAGAAAGCGATACCAGCATTAAGGGCATTGAGCCAGATATTATTTCCAAAAAGCGGTGTAAGCCCGAACAAGGTATTTGCAAATGGCAGCAATCCTAAAATTGTACCTGCTGCATAAAGGATAGCGAAGATGCGATTGAACACAATTGACCCGCTTAAGCTAGTAAATGCAGCAATTCCCCAAACACCCACTAAAATACCAATTGCATTATGAAAATAGTTGGTGGGGAATACCCCGAATATATAGCCGAAGCCTGGTTGGGTCGCTCGGTTCATCAGGGAGCAACTGCGCGCAATCTCGATCGACAATTAATGCACGCCAGGGGGCTTCTTTCACGTCCTAGGGAAAAGTAAATGACCCACAGTTGACACGCTCAATTGCGAGTTCCGGAACGAGTTGCGATCGAGGGAGCTTGCTGGCAGCGCATCTCGCCTTACATGGATGAAGCTTTTGGTTCCGGCTACCAATAGAAATGAGTCAAACCGCGTTCTCAGGTGTTTGAGATTTAATAGTTTTTGACACCGTTGCTATAAAACTGTTTCTAATTGGTCTAAACTACTAAAATAGCGATTGGCTATTGGTTCATTGGTCTGAGATATTCCCACCTTCTTTGACGCCCGACTTTTTCACCATTGAGTTCGCTCATCCCATCGGCAAATGCACGCCCATTCCGTAGTCCACCATCAGGAAATTGTGGAAAGTGGCGGCGCAGCCGTAAGTTGCGATCGCACGATCGCAAAATTTACCCGTCGCGACAATCAGCGTTTACTCTTCTCCTAAAGTTCTAATAGTCCGGAGATGAACAATGCCTTACAAACAGATTGATGACTTACCCCCGTCCGTTAAGGATCACTTACCCAAGCACGCTCAAGAAATTTTTCGAGCAGCTTTTAACAGTGCTGTAGAAGAATATGGTGAAGAAGAGCGTGCATTCCGAGTCGCTTGGGGTGCAGTAAAACGTGATTACGAGAAGGGTGGCGACGGAAAGTGGCACCCCAAGTCCGAATAAGAGCCTGCTTTAAAAACTCATCGTTTACCTTCCCCAAATATAAGAATAATTAGCGGGGAATAATGGAAATGCCACCGCTGCGCTCTAACACAGCGTATTTGATTCGATCGGTTCGTTCCAATCCTTGCAGTTCCTGTGCTGCCGTCAACACATCATCACCAATGCGTGCCTGGTTCATCCGCTATCTCAAGGGTTGACCATCTTTCGCAACCACCATTGACACACCATCCAATGCGTTACTCAGGGATTAGCATTGAAGCGTTTCAGGTCGCTGGAGGTTTGCTGCTTCTGCAATGGAGCGAGATTTAGCTACATCGACAATCATCCAACCCAATTGGTGGATTTTGAGAATGGCGTACTGTCATTGAGCGGGCGTCAGGAAAATGGCGGTTAAGCAACTTTCATTACCAACAAACACCACGCGATCTCTATCAGCAGGCTTAAGCAGCCTGCCCGTGAATATGCCTCAAAAGTTGGAGGAAAAGATTGGTTTAGACTTTTAGACTGATTGCGTAAGTTGTCACCTCCCGCCCCGCCGAGCGGTGTATCAGTGACCGTCAAACCTTGCAGAAATAGGTCTTTGAGAAACGATGCCAAACGCCGCAGATACCAACATTGCTCGGGCTGTGCCACAGGTGGCTCATCCACTTACAAGTGCAGCCTCAGATTGCGATCCTCTGATGGATTTAATTGATGGTGCTCGCCTGGTGTTGATTGGCGGAGCAACGCATGGAACCCGCGAATTCTGTCAACGGCGGGCAGACATTACTAAACGACTCATTTAAGAAAAAGGTTTTACGGCGGTGGCAGTGGAAGCAGATTTTTCCGATGCCGATCGAGCCAACCGTTTTGTGCGAGGTGTGAATGATGTTCGACTTTGCCTGTTTGCCAGATCGGTTTGATGCCGTCATTAATGTTGACGGCACAAAAGCAGTGGAATCCCTCGATCGCCTTGAAGGGGAATCACTTGGCAACCGCACTGCTCACCCAGAATCAAGTGAAGCACCAGAAACATTTCCCTCAACGCTCTAACCGTGATTCAAACATGAGCCGCTTATGCATCTGTACAGTCCTGAATTTTTAGCGGGAACTTTTATTCCCTTTAAGTACACCTGTGATGGGGAGAACCATTCGCCTCCCTTGACCTGGGAAGACCCCCCTCCTGGAACCCAGAGTTTTGTGTTGATTGCGAGCGATCCAGATGCTCCAAATGGAACTTTCACGCACTGGGTTCTCTACAATCTGCCAGCAGATCTGCGACAGTTACCGGAAAGCGTCCCCAATCACGGTTCTCTACCCAATGGCAGCAGGCAGGGCAAAAACGATTTCGATCGGATCGGGTTTGACGGTCCTTGTCCGCCTAATGGCAACCATCGATATTTCTTCAAACTCCACGCGCTCGACAGAGCGATCGACATTGCGCCAGGAGCAAGTAAGGAAGATGTTTTGCAAGCGATGGACGCTCATGTTTTAGATGCGGCGGAATTGATGGGGCTATACGGCAGAGCCAATTTTTAAACGGGAAATTTTATATGTTTGACGCATTGCAGCGAGGACTGACGCGCCGCACCCTGTTGAACCGAACGGGTCTGGGGTTATTGGCGATGGGAGCGGCCGAAATCATCTACAAACCTGTACGAACGCTGGCACAAGCGGCTCCTTCCCCTTCTGAGGAACCCTCCCTTCCTCCAGAGCAGAAGCTAGGTTGGGCGGTTGTGGGGTTGGGCCAGTTTGCCACCGAACAAATCATGCCTTCTTTTGGGGAGTGCAAGCGATCGCGCTTAGTAGCCTTGGTGAGCGGCGACCGCGCCAAAGCTGAACGCTATGCCCGACCGTACGGGGTGAACCCTCAAAACATTTATAACTATCAAAACTACGACACGATTCGCGACAATCCTGAAGTCGATGTCGTCTACATCGTTTTGCCGAACGGAATGCACGCGGAGTACACTATTCGAGGTGCTAGAGCGGGCAAACACGTTATGTGTGAAAAGCCGATGGCAACCTCAGTAGCAGAGTGTCAGGCGATGATTGATGCGGCGCGGCAGGCAGGTAAAAAACTGATGATTGCCTATCGCGCGCAGTACGAACCCTATAACTTAGCGGCGATCGACCTTGCTAGAGGTCCGCGCAAAGAATTGGGCAAGTTGAAAGCAATTGTGGCCGATCACGGGCGGATTGTTAAGCCATCTGAACCCCAAGACCGCTGGCGAATTGATAAAAAACTAGCGGGAGGCGGTTCGCTGCCCGATATCGGGATTTACAGCCTGAATGCCGCCCGATACATCACAGGTGAAGAACCGATCGAAGTTAGCGCCATGCTGTACAGCACGCCCAACGATCCCCGCTTTGTTGAAGTCGAAGAGAACGTGAATTTTATGCTGCGGTTTCCCAGCGGTGTATTGGCAAACTGCACCTCAAGCTACGGCTACTCTGACACGAAACGAATTCAAGTTTTTGGCTCGGAAGGGACGCTAGAACTCAGTCCGGCAACAGACTATTACCAACATCGGCTGTTTGTCGAGAAGGGAAATGTGCGGGAAGAACGCAATATTGACGAGAAGAATCAGTTTGCGCTGGAGATGGATCATCTGTCGGAATCGATCGTGCAAAACCGAGAGCCGAAAACCCCAGGAGAGGAGGGCTTACAGGATATTCGGCTGATTCAAACCATCTATGAAGCCGCACGAACCGGACGCAAAATTCAACTTGAGCCGATGCAACCTCCCCGCAATGAGCGGAGTGTTTGAAAACGATTAACTAAACCATTATTATCAGGAGACTTTTCATGAAAGCAGTTGTATTTCACGGTATTGGTGATATTCGTCTGGATGATGTTCCAGAACCCAAGATTCAAGAACCCGCTGATGCCATCATCCGTTTGACTTCCAGTGCCATTTGCGGAACTGACCTGCACGTGATTCGGGGAACCTTTCCAGGTATGATACCGGGAACCATTCTGGGGCATGAAGGGGTTGGCATTGTGGAAGAAGTGGGGCGCAACGTGCGCAATTTGAAAGCGGGCGACCGCGTTGTTATCCCCTCGACCATTGCCTGCGGCTCTTGCTCCTACTGTCGCGCCGGATATCATTCCCAATGCGATACGGCCAATCCCAACGGTCCCCAAGCGGGAACTGCCTTCTTTGGAGGACCAGAAACCACAGGACCGTTTAATGGGTTGCAGGCAGAGTATGCCCGCATTCCCTACGCCAATGCTGGATTGGTGAAGCTGCCGCAGGAAGTGGATGACGATCGGGCAATTATGATCTCAGATATCTTCCCAACCGCTTACTTTGGAGCAGAGTTAGCTGAAATTAAACCGGGTGATACCGTTGCTATTTTTGGCTGCGGTCCTGTGGGACAGTTTGCGATCGCCAGCGCTAAATTGCTGGGAGCCGGACGAATTTTGGCAATCGATACAGTTCCCTCTCGCCTGGAAATGGCACAGGCACAGGGAGCCGAAATTATTGACTTCAACCAAGAAGACCCGATTGAGGCGATCCAAAGTTTAACGGGCGGCATTGGCGTGGATCGGGCGATCGATGCCGTAGGTGTGGATGCAGTTGCGCCCAACAGCGGTCCAGCGGCGGAGAAAGCTCAACAGCAAGCAGAACGTTTCCAGCAAGAACTTGAGAAGATTGCGCCTGAAACCAATCCTCAAAATGGCAATTGGCATCCCGGCAATGCCCCGTCTCAAGCGTTGGAATGGGCTGTACAGGGACTCGCCAAAGCTGGAACGCTTTCGATTATTGGTGTGTACCCGCTAACGCACAAGTTCTTCCCGATCGGCATGGCAATGAACAAAAATCTGACGCTGAAGATGGGGAACTGCAATCATCGCAAGTACATTCCATTGATTGTAGATCTCGTCCGTAGCGGTGTCGTAGATCCGACCGACATCCTCACCCAGATTGAACCCCTGACGAATGTAATTGATGCCTATAAAGCCTTTGACCAGCGCAAATCGGGTTGGGTGAAGGTGGAACTGGTGCCGGGTGCAAGCCGTGCCAACCAAAATCCTCAATTCCAGAATCATCAGATTTAAGCGAAGGTCAGGTACGACTTCTCACCCCCCTTGGGTAGTGCTAAACAAGTAATGATGCGTTATAGAACCCATTTGAGATCTAGCTATGCGCTAAACGCTTGAGCATTAGCCGAATGAAAAACAGCTTGAGCTTGGCGTTGGAACGTTGGAGTGTCCGGTCAAAATTCTTGACTAAACTTTTACATCGCTCCACCCAAGCATTTGACCGTTCAATTACCATCTAGCCGCAACAGGCACAAATCCAGATTGCCCTTTAGCCGCCTTTTCTGCTTTCGATGGTTTAGCTGAAAGTTCAAATTGAATCTTCGTCATAATCTCTGGATAAACCGTCTCTAAAGCTTGAGTTAGTTTCTCAGGATGATAGCTATTATCCAACAAGATTGTGGTCTTGGGCAGGTCGTCCGGTTTATATTTAAAGTAATCGATGTTGTGTGTGAGCATTTCAATTAACCCCGAAGGTCATCAGATACACTAGCTTTGGAGAGGGTGAGTAAAGAAGGGGAAACGTAGTATATCTACCGCTAGATGTCTTTTGATGCCATTCGTGCATTTATAGAAACAAAACCCTTTTGACTCAATACTGGCATTACAAGTATTTTTCACAGCTTGGGAGTCAATGATAATTAGAGTCGTCCACTGCGTTTTTTTTTGACTTGTTCGCGTACAGGGCTATGTAATTGTGTCTCAATCCGTTCGAGAGAGCCATGCTCAAACCAATTTTGGTAATGCCAGAAGACTGTTGAATATGGCGGTATATCTCTGGGTAAATCTCCCCAATTACAACCGTTCTTGAGCTGATAAAATATGCCCGAAAAGGAGTTGTCGCGCAAGTCCCCACTGGGGGTCGAGTTTTCTTCTTCTGGGATAGTAAAGGCTCGATTATTTCCCACTATGAGTCTTTCAAATCGCTTGAATATCCCATTTCTCACCCCAGCTCACTTGAATTTATCTACTCCGCCTTGATTCTACGCGATCGCCCAAAAGATGATATCAAATGGTTTCTATAAACGGACGCCTGCTGGCACGACCAACGCAGCCTACTGGAACGGCACCAAGCGGTCTGCAACCGTTGGGACTTTCCACCAAGCGGGACGGACTCCTCTACGTGCCTAAAAATTACCAAGCTTCCCGACCCGCACCACTGGTGGTGATGCTGCACGGCGCAGGTGGCGACGCACGCGGCGGTCTGACTCCGTTCCAAAACCTCGCCGATGCTGCTGGACTCATCCTGCTGGCACCTGCCTCGCGCCGCCAGACGTGGGATGTGCTGTTCGGTGAGTACGGCCCCGATATCGCCTTGATTGACCAGGCGCTGGCGCAGACGTTCAGCCACTACGCTGTAGACCCTACCCGCATTGCGATCGAGGGCTTCTCGGATGGGGCTTCCTATGCCCTAAGTGTCGGCATCACGAACGGCGACTTGTTCACCCATGTCATAGCGTTCTCGCCGGGGTTTATGGCACCAGCTTCACAGGTTGGCGAACCGCGTCTGTTCATCTCGCACGGCACGCGAGACTCTGTTTTACCGATCGATCCTTGTAGCCGTAAGATAGTGTCACAGGCGCGGGGTGCTGGCTACGATGTGGTTTATCGGGAGTTCGACGGCCCCCACACAATTCCCCCTGCGATTATAGAGTCTGCACTAGACTGGTTCACGGCGTAGCAGGGTATTCTCGCACAATCTAAATTTATTTACTGTTGCTCCAGCTCTCTCGATTACGTTCGCATCAGTTGCTGAATGCGCTGTGGCTCGTCTCCCAGCCAATCTAGATTCTGGGCAGTGCTGTCGAAAATTGATGAAGTTTTGAATGGCTCAAACTCGCCGCGTGATGCGGCTTCTGCCGTTTTTGCTAACAGCGATCGCACCTGCTCGTCATTCATTGGCTGGAACGTCCGCACCGCCTCAAACGCTTGATCGAGAATCTCCATGCTGTCAATTCCGGTAATCACAACCGATGTAGGTAGATTCAGCGCATAGTGCAGACACTCAATTGCCGTTACCGTATTTGACCGTAACAAAATCCCGTTTGCCATGCTTTTCATGCCAAGAATGCCGATGTCCTGTTTAACCAGTTCTGGCACAACCAGCTTCGCAAAGCTTCGGTAGTGTGCATCCATCACATTCAGCGGCATCTGAGCCGCATCAAACTTAAACCCATAACTATCTGCAACTTCCAGCATATGCAAATGAATCTGGGGGTCTTTGTGCCCGGTGAAGCCAATATATCGGAGTTTGCCAGCTTCCCGCGCCTCAATTAAGGCGGCATTTGCCCCTTCTGGATCGAAAACTCGATGCGGGTCCTCAAACCGGAGGATTTCGTGGTGCTGGACGAGATCGATGCAATCAACTTGCAGGCGTTGCAGCGATTCGTCTAGCTGTCTTGCGGCTTCTTTCTTGGAGCGACCGTCAATTTTCGTCATCAGGAATACTTTGTCTCGGTAGCCATCGCGCAGAGCTTTCCCCATGCGAATATCGCTGACTCCACCGTTGTAATCCCAACTGTTATCCATAAAAGTGATGCCGCGGTCGATCGCACTGCGAACAATCCGCATACCCAGTTGCTCGTCAACATATTTCAATCCGATGTGCCAACCACCCAATCCGATCGCGGAAACGTTCTCTCCTGTACTACCGAGAGTTCGGTATAACATTTCTGAATTTGACGTATTTTCTGACATCTGTTCTCCTTGTTTTGCAGCTATTGCTTAAGTGCATACAGCTATGATCAAATTCAAACGCAAGGAAACGTTTATAACATCTTGCTAGAGACACACTATAACTGAGTATTGGCAATTTAGGAGGTGTGGATTAATGGGTTGAGTTGAAGTAAGAAAATAGAAGTTTAGCCCAAGTCAGAATTAAAGTGGAGCCTATCATTTGATTCTTGCAGATATTCCGAATTTTGTCTGACCGTTATCGAAATCGAAGACAGCGATTTGGATTGCGAGTAAACCTGATTGCAGCAATTTATAATTACGATCTCAAAATAGCTAGATTATGTTAATTCCGCCAGAGTTCTATTGACTTCATAATCGCTCCGAAGTTCAATGTGCCAGTTGCGTAAGTCCTGGGCTTGTAAAGCTAGTTTAGGTTTTGTTTGGGCTTGAAATTTGTTTAAGTCCTGCTAACCAAGACCAGGGAAGTTGTCTATTTAAATTTAGAGTAGATTTCATCGTTACCTCCTCCCTCTGGAGCTTTCTTATAAATGCTGTGACTGGTGTGCCTCTAACTGTGCCTTCAACTGTGCAATTTCCTGAGCCATGTCTAAAACAATTGCGGCTCCCACTAAATTCAGCCCCAAATCCCGACGCAAGCGCTGAATTTGGCTGATGCGACCGATGTCGCGCGATCGCAGCATCGAACCCCTCGGTTCAATTAATCCCATTTCAACAAAGCGTTCCACTAAAGTGACAGAGGTTTCTGTCACTCTAGCTGCATACTCAAATGAATAAAGGCGATCGCCCTCTTGTGAAACAACAACCCGTGAAAGACTAACCTCGTTCATAGCCTTACCTCGTCTAAATTGGCACGCGGATTAAAACTGCTGTTGGCACGAATTTTTTCATAGCAGTCACGCTCAATCTGGCTTATATCCTTAGGAGATACAATCTGTAACTTGACAATTTGATCGCTGCGTCCATCCTTGGGTTTTGGCCATCCTTTGCCCCGCAACCGCAAAGATTGCCCAGAACGAACACCAGCAGGAATGCTCATTGTGACACTGCCGTCAGGCGTTGGTACTTTTATTTGAGAACCCAATACAGCTTCATCAGGCCTAATCGGAATTTCACTGACAATATCATCACCTTCAAACCGGAAAAATGAATGGGGCAGTAGCTCGATAGTCAGGTATAAATCTCCCCTAGATTGCGAGAAGGGACTAGCACGACCTTTGCCTTTAATGCGGATGCGGCTTCCGGGTTTGGCCCCTGCTGGAATTCGCACGTTAATCGTTTCATCGTCTAGTTGCAGCCGCTTCTGTACTCCATGAAAGGCTTCAGAAAAAGTGAGGGCGATCGCCGCTTCGGTATCGGGAGCAGGCGCAGAGGTGCGAGAACCGCCGCCAAAAATATCCTCATACTCATCAAATCCAGTGGCGTCGGCTGTACCCGTGCCATAGGTATAGACTCTGCGCCCAGTTCGACCTCCATCTCCAACGCGACCCAGCAGGTCATTGATGAAATCATCAAAATTGCTGTACTGGTCGAAATCAAATCCCTCCACCCCAACCCCAGCGCCTCTGGGGGAAGGTGCTGGGCCTGCCTCTGCCTGCCTCCAGTGCTGACCAAATTGGTCATACTTTTGGCGTTTCTGGGGATCGGAAAGCACCTCATTTGCTTCATTGAGATCTTTGAATTTTGCCTCGGCTTTTTTATCTCCAGGATTCAGGTCAGGGTGATATTTCCTGGCTAGTTTCCGGTAAGCCTTTTTAATCTCCTCTGGAGTTGCACTCTTGCTTACCCCTAGAATTTCATAATAATCCTTGAAGTCGGTTGCAGTTGGCATGGCTT
Organism: Microcoleus sp. S28C3; assembly: GCF_036700785.1. Lineage (NCBI taxonomy): Bacteria > Bacillati > Cyanobacteriota > Cyanophyceae > Oscillatoriales > Microcoleaceae > Microcoleus > Microcoleus sp. S28C3. The sequence goes on from NZ_JAUBPO010000032.1 coordinate 17,916, forward strand.
TTCAAAAATAGGCGTGGCTGTGTCAGGGAAGAGTGATTTTCATAAGTTTTATCAGTCACATTTTCCATCACCCCCGTCACTCCCTAGACCCCCCTAGACCCTCTTATTCTTGGAAGAATATAAGGAAGAGCTTTTATTCTTGGGGGAACATAAGGAAGAAGTTTTATGCTTGGGAGAATTTAGCTCCCTCCCCTTACTAAGGGGAGGGGTAAAAAGGCTTGGTGCAAGATATGAAATTAGTCCTCGGTCATTAGTTATTAGTTTTTTTGCTAGTGACTGTTAAACAAAGTCCGCATCAATCACATCTTCATTGCCGCCACCACTAGAGCCAGCCTGACCACCTGTTGCTCCTGTTGTACCAGCACCCGCTTGGGCGTAGACGGCACTACCTATCTGCATGAGAGCTTGTTGTAATTCATTAGTCAGGGACTTGATGCGATCGCTATTTTCTTGGTTAATCGCTTCCTGCAGGTCTTTGATTAATCCTTCAGCGCGACTCTTATCAGCATCAGAAACTTTGCCGTCCAAGTCTTTCAATTGTTTCTGGGCTTGATAGACTAGCGAGTCCGCTATATTTTTGGTGTCGATTTGTTCGCGGCGTCTCTTATCTTCTTCAGCATGGGCTTCAGCATCCCTTACCATTTTCTCAACATCGCCTTTGTTGAGAGTAGAGGCACCCGTAATCGAAATCGACTGCTCTTTACCTGTGGCTTTATCTTTAGCAGTGACAGAGAGAATGCCGTTGGCATCAATATCGAACGTAACTTCGACTTGCGGCACACCTCTGGGTGCTGGGGGAATACCGTCCAAACGAAAAGTACCCAAGCTCTTGTTGTCAGATGACATTTCCCGTTCGCCTTGCAGAACGTGGATTTCCACGTTGCTTTGTCCATCAGCAGCGGTGGAGAAGGTTTCGGATTTCTTAACGGGGATGGTGGTGTTGCGAGGGATAATTTTTGTCATCACGCCGCCGAGAGTCTCCACACCCAGAGATAGCGGCGTAACATCCAACAGCAGCACATCTTTGACTTCGCCTGCGAGCACACCTGCTTGAATGCCAGCACCGACGGCAACAACTTCATCAGGATTAACGCCTTGATTTGGGTCTTTGCCAGTGATGCGCCGCACCAGTTGTTGCACAGCGGGAATTCGGGTGGAACCTCCCACCAGAACGACTTCATCAATATCCGCGTTGCTCAGTTTGACATCCTTGAGGGCTTGTTCAACGGGAATGCGACAACGGTCTAACAAATCCGAACACATTTCCTCAAACTTAGCCCTCGTCAGGGTCATTTCGAGGTGCTTAGATCCTTCTTGAGTAGCGGTGATGAAAGGAAGATTGATAGTAGTTTGGGTGGCGCTGGAAAGTTCGATTTTGGCTTTCTCAGCGGCTTCGGTCAGTCGTTGCAGTGCTTGCTTATCTTTGCGGAGGTCGATGCCTTCATTGCGTTGGAATTCGTTAGCAATCCAATCCACTATCTTTTTGTCGAAGTCGTCACCGCCGAGGTGGGTGTCACCGCTGGTGGCTTTAACTTCAAAAACACCATCGCCCACTTCCAGAATGGAAACGTCGAAGGTGCCACCGCCGAGGTCAAAGACGAGAATGGTTTCATTGCTCTTTTTGTCTAAACCGTAGGCGAGGGCAGCAGCCGTCGGTTCGTTGATGATGCGGAGGATTTCTAAACCAGCAATTCTGCCTGCATCTTTGGTGGCTTGTCGCTGCGAGTCGTTGAAGTAGGCGGGAACGGTGACGACAGCTTGGGTGACTTTTTCACCAAGGTATTTGCTGGCATCGTCCGCGAGTTTACGCAGAACTTGAGCGGAGATTTCTTCGGGGGCAAACTGTTTTCCGGCAGCGGGACAGTCGAGTTTGAGGTTACCGTTACTCTCACGCAGGACTTTATAGGTAACTTCTGTGAGTTCTTGAGTAACTTCCTCGTATTTGCGCCCGATGAAGCGTTTGACGGAATAAAAGGTATTTTCTGGGTTCATCACCGCTTGGCGTCTGGCAATCTGACCAACCAAGCGATCGCCTCCTTTGGTATAAGCTACAACGGATGGAGTAGTACGCTGTCCTTCTGCGTTTGCAATCACAAGGGGTTGCCCTCCCTCCATTACAGCAACGCAGGAGTTCGTTGTTCCTAAATCAATTCCAACTACTTTTGCCATGATGCTCCACTCTTGAAATTCAGTTGTTATGAATTTGGGTTGGCAAAGAATAAACAGGACTGACAGGGGAAAATTTTGGATGCCGATTTTCCTGTCAATCCTGCTGCTTATTCTTGCCTTTCAGTGTTTCTTAAAACGGTTCCAGGAGGAATATAAACGGCTAATTAATCAAAGCCTTGGGGAAGCTCAACCAATGTTTAAACTGCTTGGGCTTCAGTCTGAGGTTGGCGTGCAACTTGCCCGTCGCCCTGAGGTTGTCCTTGCTGAATTTGTTCTGGCTGGTTTTGTCCTCCCAAGTTAATTCTGACAACCTTGTTTTTTTCTTCCTCAGCTTTAGGCATGGTGAGGCAGAGAACGCCGTTATTAAATTCAGCTTGTACCTTGTCGTTTTGAATTCTCGCTGGCAACGGAACGATCCGTTGAAATCGGCCGTACCGGAATTCGGTACGATTCATGCCTTTGCCGTCGCTCTTGGTTTCAGATTTGCGCTCCCCAGTGATAGCCACTGCTTCCGCAGTAACTTTAATATCAAGGTCTTTGGCTTCTATGCCAGGAACTTCCATTTTGAGTTTGATGTCATCAGGCGTTTCGTGCATTTCCGCAGCCGGCATAAAAGAAGATCCACCGGGGAGAATGTCAGACTGCCCCTCATTACCAGGAGCCGACATCATTCGGTCAAACAGGCGGTTCATGTCCCGTTGCAGCATTTCCATTTCTCGGAAAGGTTCCCAACGAATTAATGCCATAGTTTTTTCCTCGACTTTTTTTGCAATTACAAGAGTTTGAACAGTCTTTTTTCAAGCATTTTTATGGTATTTAAAAGCACTAATTTGCTCCTCTATCACTAGACTTATATTATTGTTGTGTTAAGACCAATTCTTGAGGAATAGAAAACAACTAATTTGGACTTTTTGGCAGCCGTTATCGGACTTATCTGCTGTAGCCTAACTTCCTTTGTGGCACTAAATAACGGGCTTAACGATAAATTTCTTCTTTTTCTTTTTCCCTAACGGGAGAGGCTGGTGACGCAAATAATTACGAATTACCAAGACCGGATTGCGAATTATTCTGTCACTCATTTCTAATTCCTCAGTAAATCTGTCAAACAATTGCTTTTGTATTAATAGCATGGGGACGATCGCGCCGATCGCCTAGCGTCTTGTGAAAGACAACCGCGCACTTTCGCCTCACCCATCCTCACCGTCGGACACAGACGATCGGTAGCTCGATCGCTCAGCGATTCGATCGCCATCCGGTTGCTCTTGGCTGCCCATCTCATTGTTTTGCCGTGCGGCTTTGTCACTCAAAAAGGTTAACAGCGAAGGCGATAAAGATGAGTGGCTGTCTTTTCCAAAAGCGCGTTCGGTACCTATGCCACCTGTTCCAGGTAACAACCGATTTAACCAACCGATCGCAGTGGCAGAAAGCCCTGGAAAAAGAGCATAGAGTCTGGCACTAAACCAAGTCCAAAGTGGCACAATTACCTCTGCATCACCCCGTCGAAATCCAGCAATGGTCTCACGAGCCACTTTTTCGGCACTCGTCGAGATCCAGGGCAAGGAATCAGCAATGCTGAACCAGGTAAACTCCTTGCGGTGCTGACCTTTGAACATAGCGTGGTCTATCACGCCTGTGCGGATGAAACCGGGACATACCGTTGTGACAGCAATCCCGTCCTTTGCCAGTTCTGTCCGCATCCCTTCCGACAAACCCGTTAAAGCAAATTTGCTGGCGCAATAGGCCAACATATGCGGGGAAACTACCTTGCCGCCGATCGAAGAGATATTAACGATGCGTCCAGCCTGTCGTTGACGCATTTCCGGGAAAACCGCATAAGTAGTGTATAGCGGTGCCCAGAAATGCAGCTTCATCAAATCGTCGTAGTCCTCCATCGTCAATACGTCCATTGGCCCCACAAGGTCGGTGCCTGCGTTGTTAATGAGGATGTCGATCTGACCGAAGCGATCGCGCACTTGCTGCACCATCTGGTCAACCTGGGAGCGATCGGTCACATCACAGGAAACAGCCAGCACCTCTTCACTGTACTGGTCCAGCTCGACACGCGCCCTTTCGAGCTCTGCGCGATCGCGGGCACAAATTGCCAAACGCGCTCCTTGCTGCACCAACTGGCGTGCCATAACCAAACCAAGTCCGCGAGAACCACCCGTAAGCAGCACCGTCTTGCCTGTGAGATCGTATTGACGTTCCCGCCACGATCGCACCACCCAAAGCACGACGAGCAAAGCGCCCACGCCAACTGCAAAAAGAATCAGAAGATTTTGATTATTTATATAGAAATTCATGGTTAAAACTCAAATGCTGATGTATTGTGAAGCGCAGTCTACCTTATTACCTGAAACTGATTTAGCAATCCTAAATCATTTATGAATTTCTTACTCCCTCCCCTTAGTAAGGGGATGTTTGGGGTGGGGTAAAAAATTTACCACTCATTTAGGATTACTATACTAAAACCCTAACTTTCTCCTCTTGTCTGACTAAGAGGTTGTGATATTTGAGCTAATTCTGTGCCTAATATAGCAATCCTAAATCATTTGTGAATTTCTTACTCCCTCCCCTTACCAAGGGGAGGGCTGGGGTGGGGTAAAAATTTACGGCTCAAATTAGCACTACCTATCTACCTCTTCTTGTCCCGCTTTAAGTTGTTAGCCACAGTTTTTTATTCTAAACAGAAGTTGCCCTCAAAGGAGAACTTCTGTTTAGAAGCGGCTCTTATGGCGATCGCGACCTGCTAAAGTGTGGGAGCTAAAAAGCTATTTTCTTATTGCACAATCAGCTCCCCTCTCAATAAAAGCCATGCAGCCACTTACCGGGCAATGCTTTATCTTGTAATGAGAGGCTTAGCTGTTTTTGCAATTAGGCTGCCATTTGTTGCTGAATCTTGCTCTTGGCAGCTTTGAATTCGGTTGCCATTTGCTCTTTTTGCTCGTCGCTGCAATTGTCGTCAATCGCCGAGAACATGGTGAATTCTTCTTGGCGAATGTGGTCGCCAACCACATCCATCAGGTCTTTAATTTTCGATCTAAACTCGTCGGCATTAGTGGGGTCAATAGCCTTAATTTCATCGAGCATCTGCTTCATTTGCGCTTGCTCATCGTACAGCTCTTGAGTGTTGTCATCGCCGTAGAACGATCGAACTTTCGGATAGACGACTTCTTCTTCAGCTTGAGCGTGTACCAACAAATCTTTATAGATTTGCCCGAAATACTCTTGAAGCTTTTGAGGGTCTTTAGTAGCTCCGATTTCGGTGAAGATGGTATTCACCTTGTTATGATCCAGCCGGATGAGGGTCTGGATGTTCATATCTTGTTTGTCAGTGTTTTGGGTGGCTATGCTGCCAACTACACCCGACAATGCAGCAACTCCATCTTGCACCCGTGCCCAGAGTCCCTGGTCAGCGTCTTTACCAGTCATTTCGCGGACACCCACGAGTTCGAGCATTCCTTTGAGTTGTTCTTGGTGAGCGCGACCCTCAAAATTGACGGTATTCAAAGGCCCAATTGCCACTTCAATATCAGCTCCAACCTTCTGAGCGGCTTTGTGAATAATGATTCCACTCATGGCTTGACCATGCTTCATGAGTTCGTGGTGCATGAGTTTCTGATAATACGTAAACTCATCGCCTGACATCATCTTCTCAAACTGCGAAATAAATATCTTGGTCGCAGCACTAGGTTCAGCTTGAATGCCGTATTGAACCATCACTGTCTCTATAATGCCCAGGTTTTTCTGGTCATCCTCAAGCATATTCTGGAGACGCTTGCGAACATCTTCATCAGGGCAGGCATCTATTAGCTTTCGATCGTTCGAGATAATTAAATTTTGAAAGGCTTTCAAGTCTGCCAATCTTTCGCCAATCGCAACCCGTTTTGTATCCTCTAACGTTGTAACCATGTTTAGTTATCCTCGGTTAAATAATCTGATCGATCTTTGTTGTTATCTGTTTGACAGCCGATTTTTGCTCGGCATTAGTGGCAAATAAGGCAGTGTCTCGACCGCGTTATCTGCTGAGCTACCGTTCATCTCCCTCACCAACTTGCGCGATTTTCAAGAATCTTTTTAACGCGAGTCAGTTCCTTGATTTGGACTACCAACAACTTTGGGGGCAGCTCCTGGAGCTTCCGGTTCACTACCGGGACTAACCTCAGTACCGGATTGTTGACCTGTCATGCGATATGTCTCATCAACTGGAGTGTCACCCTCTTCTGTGGTCGGTATACTTGTTTGGGTTCCAGGATTATCTTGAGGGTCGTATTTTGCATCATCTTGCCGAGTGTCTGGAGGAGTATCTGATGCCATAATTTGCACCTGTTTTTGACTTTACTCTACAAGGCTATCATTCAGTTTCTAGTGGGTGTTCTATCCTTAGACATGACTCGTTCTACCACTAATTCTAGAGGGAACATTTAACAAAAATAATTGCATAAAATATGTGCAATCATTCTCGATCGGGCTTAACATTTGTTGTAAGCCCAACACCGCTGTAGAAAACCCGTACTTTTCCCCGTTGTATCGATTACCGTGTGTTGCCCTGTGCTTCGGTGTCCTGGTCACGGCGTCCCAGCAGGGTGCCAACAGCAGTAAGAACCTCCGGCACAGCGAGTACGATCGACGCGATCGAGCAAACCGTCGCAACTTGGCAGTATTCACAAAACGCCTTGTTCTCGCTCCACTCTTCACGAGCTAACTCGACATTGGTCACCCCGTCCAACACGAGCTTGATACCCATTGCAATTGGTAACAAAGGGTTGCGCCTAGCGCGGTCTAAACCGCCAGCAGCAGCCAGCCAAGCAGTGAGGGCATAATTAGCCACCATTATTGGCCCGTCGGGTGAGTTGAATTTGTTGTAATACCAATTCACTATGAAGATACACTAAATGAGGCTGATGTCTTCCTGGTTGGAACTATATCCTTAGCGTTATATTAAATGCAGCTTCATAGTGATTGGTATAAGCGTAATTAGAAGTGTCAACGCGGTCTGCATCGAAAAGCTTTTGTCCCGGCGGATCGGGTAGGTGATTAACGATCCCAGTCTGGTAGAGTGTAACGGCTTGTCCCATCGAACCCCCAAGCATAGATAAGCCGATAATCCATCGCCGACGGGTCATGTGAGGGTTCTGTCCTTTACGCAGCTCCTCACTCAGTTGTTTTGGGTCCATAAAGCGCAATCCTCAATAATAATGTATGCGTTAACGATCACATCAGCCATACACAAAGCGTTTCAATGAAAATGAATAGGATACGCACTAGGAACCCAATCCAACGATGCGATCGTCCTGCGCTGAGAGTGTATAGATTTCCCATCATTTTATGAATTCAATTTGATGCCTACCACTTACCTAAGAGGTACTTTAAATAAAGCGCTGTATTTCAAGCTCTTGTATAGAAAAGCTTCAACTCGGTTAATATTATGTCCTTTCTTTAGGTAGGCAGGGTAAGAGCGTCTCAATCATGCTTGACAAAAGGAAGCAGAAAAATCTAATATCTTGTCAAGAAAACAAGAACTGATAATTTGAATTAGATAATCATTATCCATAGCTGCCCGTTTCATTTTTTGTCGAAGACTACGTTTGTAAGTAGGTTCGCAGTTGAGGGCATTCAGCGCAATACGTCGCAGGACAGCAAAATTCCGGGGACTGTGGAAAGAGCGAATCCGGCAAGCATCTTCCGCAAAGGTACAATCTAAAGTCCAATGAGCCTCATTTTCAATCCCCCAATGTTTTCGGATGGCTCGACCCAAAAGTTAGGCATCACTATCTAAAGAAGTTAGATAGAATTGCACTTCCCGAGTAGTTTTGTTCCAAAGATGACGCACTCGAACCACCATGACCACACTTTTTAGTCCCGCCCATAATCGCGGTTGGTAAAGCTCACCAATGACCGTAATTGGCACCGACCAAACTTGACGGATTTCTCGCCGATGATGAGCGGACTCAATCCGTTGCTCATAACTGACATCAATCCCCCCAGAAAATTGCTGTGCAGAAGCTCTCTCAAACCATTCTTTAACCTGATGATGGAGAGTCGGATGATTAGCTTTAAGTGTCAGGACATAATTTCCTTTTTTTTCAATAATCTTTTGAGCAATTTCAGTTTGATTCCCCATAGCATCAATAGTAATGATCGAATCAGTGATGTCTAGCAACTCTAATAATGCCGGAATAGCCGTGATCTCATTCGATTTATCATCCACTTTCATCTGCGCCAAAACAAGACGTTGTTCAGAAGACCAAGCAGTAATAACATGAAGTGCCGATTTGCCTTGATTGCGGTCATAAGAACCTCTAATTGTCTTACCATCAATGGGAATAATTTCTCCTGCTGTCGCGAGTGACGAGAGTTTCTACCCATCGTCCAAAGCATCGATTTAATGCTTGTGGGTCAAGGAACTCAACTACTCGACGAAAAGTGTCATCGGAAGGGATGCCATAAGGTAATGTCAAAAACTCTTCTAACCACTTTTTTTGACTAAGGCCATAATTCTCGATGTCTTCCCACCCTTGCGCTCCGGCGATGATGGCGAAAATAGAGATAACTAGGATATCTGTGAGTTGATGTTTCTTAGTTCGCTCGACTCTGGGGTCTTTAATATCTGCAAAATGCGCGACTAAACGGGCGTTGAATATCTTGAATCTCTGCTACTTCCCGGAGCGGTAGCTGAGGAGGAGAGCTTTTTTTGCCAGAGGTAGATTTAATCTCAAAACCCTGAGACATAAAGGGTATTCCTAAATATTTTATTGGGTGGCATTGTTGTCATCTCACTTATTGGACTCATTGTCAAGTACGATGTATACCAAATTAGATGAGCTTAGCCTGTATATAGACCATTTTTTTTATTGAAATGGCCATTTAAAACAGAAATTGAAAAATTAAACATACTGCCCAAGTAACTTAATCTTTCTGATGGAAAGTAATGAGCTAATGTTTCTGATGGAAAGTAGGTAATCGGCTGATATGCTAGTTGGCTTTCTAATTGACGCATCAGTTGCATTGTTAATTCCGGTATCTGTGGATTTTCCAATTGACGGTTCAATGTCCCAATAAATTGACTTTTCACGTAATTTTTCCATTGATTCTTTCCTAATATGCTGGTAAGTTGGCTGTACAGTTGCCAATCTAGTATATCATTCGGTTGCTCCCACGGGTCGTTCCAAAACAAACTTTCCATTTGGCTAAAATTAGGGTGAAGCGCCGCATAAGGACTATCAGAAAAAAGGATGAGAGGTGGTTTTTTACCTAACAATGCGTAGGCTGCTGTTACCGCTTCTGCGGCTTTTTGCCGATCGATTGGTTCGGTAGAAAGTGCGATCGCTCTCCATTTCTCCCGATATACCGGAATCAAAGCCTCTTGTTCTGGAGTGAGCCGATCGATTGCATTCATAAGAAACCGGGTTTTTTGTCGCTTCTGCCATATGTAATGTATTATCGCAAAAAAACCCGGCTTCTGGGCCGTCGCGCGCAAGTCATCTTTAAGCGTAAGGCACCGGATCTTTTAATCCCAATTCCTCAAAAGCCGCCAGCCGCAGCCGACAAGAATCGCAAATGCCGCACGCAGTTTCGCCGCCTGCATAGCAAGACCAAGTTTGCTCCCAAGGCACTCCCAACTTGTTGCCAAATTGAATAATTTCTGTCTTTTTAAGTTCGATCAAAGGTGTTACAATATTAATAGCATTTCCTTCTCTTCCCTGCTTTGTTCCTAACCGAAATACTTCCTGCATCGCTTGGATGTAATCGAGGCGACAGTCGGGATAGCCGGAATAATCTAAAGCGTTGACGCCGATGTAAATTCGATCGGCTTCTAGGGTTTCTGCGTAGGCGAGGGCAAAACTGAGAAAGATTGTATTTCTAGCTGGAACGTAGGTACTGGGGATGTTTTGAGACATTTCTCCCAGAGTGCGATTGATCGGCAATTCCATCTCATCATCCGTCAAAGCTGAACCGCCCCACAGTGTCAAGTCAAAGTTTACGATCTGATGTGCCTTAACACCCGCCGAAAGTGCGATCGCCCTTGCTGATTCCAACTCCCGCCGATGTCTTTGCTTGTAGTCAAAGGAAATCGCGTAACACTCGCAGCCGTCGGCCTTGGCTTGATACAAAACAGTTGAGGAATCCAGCCCTCCCGACAATAAAATAACTGCTTTCACTTAAAACATCCTTGATTGAATCTGTTTTATATTTATATCAATTCTGTTGCCAATTGACAAGACAGCAATGCTAAATGCTTGTTGAAAGATATTTTTTAAACGAACCGCTTCAAGGTGTGTTCGGCGAAGCCGTTCCCGAAGGGTAGGGTAGGGTGCGAAGGAAGAAAAGAGAAGGGAAGTTGGTTGATTAATCTATGGTGTGTGTAGTGTATTTTATCTAATATCAAATCCGTTGGCATCGCAATTAATATTACCGGAAATTAGGAGACGGCAGTGCCGTTTCCCTACAATATTATTTTGGGGTAGGGACACGGCATTGCCGTGTCCTCTATCATGTCTGAGTCCAACCGGAATGGATTTAAATTGCTAATAAATCATCGAGTTCGCGGTAATCGGGCAAAGTTGTATCAATTTTAATGCCCTGCCGCAAAACAGTGCTATCGCCCTGCACTCTAGATAACAATTCGCTGAAATTCCGCGCCTTAAACAAAATCAAATCAGCGGCTAAACCAACTGCAATTCGTCCTAAATTAGGCAATCCCATCAAATCTGCTGGAGTCTTTGTCACTGCACAGGGCCAGTCTCCATAAGGCATATCTAAATGAGCGATCCGAACTGCCATATTGAAGACTTCTAAAACGTCGTGATCGCCAAATCCGTAAAACGGATCGCGACAATTGTCGCTAGCAACTGCAACTCGAATTCCTGCTGCTTTGAGTTCGTGCAGCAGTGTCACTCCCCGCCAGCGCGGTGTACGCTGAGATTGTCGGTCTTGCAGGTAAAGGTTGCACATCGGCAAGCTGACAATGCCAATATTTGCTGCCTTGACTAAAGCAAGGGTTTCTGTTACTAAATCTGGCGGTTGTACGGCTAAACTACAGCAGTGCCCGCAGATGATTTGACCGGAAAATTGATGGCGGAGGGCTGTTTTTGCTACTTGTTGCAGTGTTGTTGATTCTGGCTCGTCGTTTTCGTCGGTGTGGAAGTCGAGGTTTAAATTTCGTTCTTTGGCTAAGGCAAAAACTCGATCGAGTTGTTTGTCTAAGTCGGGGTTGATATAAGCGACGCCGCCGAGAATGCCGCCAATTTCAGCAATGCGATCGGCTAATTTTTCGCCGGCTGGTGTCAGGAAATAGTCGAGGGAAACCAGGGAAACTGCTTGCAAGATCAGCCGATCGCCCCATTCGGCTTGCAGCGCTTCAACTACTTCTAAACTAACGGTTCCCTGTTCCCCTGCGCTGTCGATGTGAGTTCGGATAGCGTTGGTTCCGTGGGCGTAGCTGCACTTTAGTCCGAACTCCATCCGCCGATAAACATCGTCTGCATTCCAGTTGTTTTGAGCATCAGCGCACGCTGCTTCGATCGCGCTGGCAAAAGTTCCATCGGGATTGGGCGATCGTTCCCAAATGTGGCCTTTGTCTAAATGGGTGTGCATATCCACAAAACAAGGCCAAACTAAGCCGTTGCACAAATCGAAAATTGGGATATCTGCAATTGGGAATAAATGCTCTGTACCTGATGGAATAATTTGAGCGATCGTACCCGCTGCAATTTCTATATCCACCAAACAAAAATTGTTCTCACTGCCCGTTATTGCGACAGTAGAAGCTGACTGGGTGCTCGATTTCATCTCTAGAAGAGACGCGGGTACGCGACCATTTTTAAGCAAATAATTAGATGTACTTGGCAACATTAATTTTGTGAGTTAGTATTTTCCTAAGAATTTAGCGCTACCGCAAAAATGCTACCGAACATCATTGTCTGTTGAGCGTCGGTTGCATTCTAGGTAACAAATGCTACCTTCTCAGTCTAACCATTTAGACATAAAATTGTACAGCGCCGATCGATCGGGGGTCGAGCGCCAACAAGCCCAGCATCTACAAATACTGATTGGCAAATAAACCTAGTTTTCGATCTGCTTGCAGGGGTGTACTCTACCAACCCAGCTAATGGTAATAAATTGTGGTCGTTCCACTGCCCTTAGCAACTGTACAAATCGTGAAACTGAACCATGCAACAACTGACAAATTGCCCTGTTTGCAATTCACAAAATATCCATTTTCGCAACAAAGCTGGCACTTCCGATGCCCCTAAAGAACCACTGAAATGGTCGCTTTTCGGCTGTGACGATTGCGGGCTAGGATTTCTCAATCCCCAACCTACATGGGAGGAATTGATTCCATATTATCCCCCAGATTATCTGTGCTACAACACTCGCGTTGAGGATGAGGAACGAGTAGTGAAAGAAGCAAAGCGGCGGGGCGAATACCGGCACATTCCTGTCCCTGTAGGCAAGCGGTTATTGGACGTAGGATGCGGCGGAGGCTCTTTTCTGCAAGTCTTCAAAAAGCTGGGAGTTGAAGTTAAAGGCGTCGATCCTGGGGTATCGGCTACGGCGGCGGCCCGCGATAGCGGACTCGATGTTTTTACAGGCACTTTGGAAGAATATATCGCACAACATGGTACGGACGAAAAGTTTGATGTTATCACCTGTTCTCATGTTTTGATGGCAACACCTTCGCCCACGCAAACACTCGACTGCATGAGGCAGTTGCTGGCACCAAACGGTTATATTTGGGTGGCTGTACCGAACGCTGATTGCGAATCGGCGCGCCTGCTTGGCTGGCGGTGGCACAGCACTTATTTCCCCCGCAACATCATACAATTCACTCCCAAAACTCTGAGTAAAGCTGGAGAAGTTGCTGGTTTGGAAATTCGGCGACAGTCCACTTATTCTTTCCCAGCAGCCGTGGGTTTTTCGCTTTGTTTGCGGTGGCGCCATCGGTGGTTTATACCGCACAAAATTTCCAGCCGCTTGCTGTCGGAAAACTATCTCAAGCGGGCCGCGCAGGAATTGGACTCGCGCGACGAAGGCGAGGCAATTTTAATGGAATTCTGTCACCCTCAAAGTCTGGATTAAGGCGTTTTGAGCAAAAATATTCGACTTGAGATTTGAGATTTGAGATTTGAGATTGACGGCACATCTGCGGCTAAGAATCTCAAATCTTTTTTTTTCGTATCTGTCAAAAATTTAACATTGGCGTTTGGCAGTTGTGCTGTCTTTGGTGTTGGCTATACTGGAAAAGATTGAACTCTGGACTTATATATAATCCGACGAAAACCTCCTGTTATCCTCAAACCTACGCCGAGAAAGGGTTGTGTGTGTAGCGCGATTGTTTCAATCAGGGAGGTGTGTAGTGTTGGTATGATGAATCACTGTTTCAGATTGCGATTCGGCTTACAACAAACAGCATCCATAGCAAGAGCAAAAAAAACTGTGTCAAAACCGAAGCATATAGTTTTAACATCTCATCCCGACAGATCCGGCACAAAACCTCATCCCATTTACTGGGGAGAAATCGATCCCGTGAAACGGGGGCCTGTTATTGGTAGCCTCAGCAAATCGTCTCACCGAAATGCGATCGGCACTCATTCGGGTTCCTACTCTGTTTATCGAGCGCTAGCAGTTGCTTCCGGCGCACTCCAAGCAGATCACCGCCCCGATTTTACCAACACATCTCCGGCGGCACACATCGGGCCACACCCGAGTTGGGGCGATCGCAATTTGATTGTTTCTCTCGATCCATTTGGAGGTTTGGTCAGCGAAATTTATACTTCATTTTTACAGCAAGGATACGATATTCGACCGACAATTGCTGTCACTCAAGCTCACATTAATATGCCGGAGTTGCAAGATGCTATTGCTAAGGGGCGGGTGCAAATAGATGGCAAAATAGTCAAAGCAGGCGGCAATTTAGCAGTCACTAAAATTGCGATCGACCCGGTATGGTATTTGCCGGGAATTGCTAGGCGGATCGGTGCCCAAGAAAGCGTTCTTCGCCGTGTCTTGTTCGAGCAAACAGGCGGAATGTTCTCGGACTTAGTGACGCGGCCGGACTTGCACGTTTTCTTGCCGCCAATTGGCGGAACTACGGTTTATATTATTGGCGATGTCGCGAATATTTCTGACCCGGATAAGCAGTTGGCGGTAAGGGTACACGATGAATGCAACGGTTCAGATGTCTTCAGTTCGGATATCTGCACTTGCCGCCCTTATTTGGTACACGGGATTGAAATTTGTATCCAAACGGCACAATCCGGCGGTTCAGGGGTAATAGTTTACTTCCGCAAGGAAGGGAGAGCTTTGGGGGAAGTGACTAAGTTTTTGGTGTACAATGCCAGAAAACGGCAGCAAGGCGGCGATCGCGCTGATGCCTATTTTACGCGCACTGAATGCGTGGCGGGAGTTCAAGATATGCGGTTTCAAGAACTAATGCCAGACGTGCTGCACTGGTTGGGGATCTCTCGCATTGACAGTTTAGTTTCTATGAGCGACATGAAATACAATGCGATTATCAATTCTGGAATTCAGGTGGTCGATCGCATCCCCATTCCTGAAGATTGGATTCCCGCAGACGCACAAGTCGAAATCGTCGCCAAAAAAGCCGCCGGCTACTACACGCCAGACCCTGTGCCAGATGCTACAATTCTTGCAGAAGCGATCGGACGCGATTTAGGAGATTGAGAGGGCAAAGACGCGATCGATCGGGCGCGAACAATTGCGTCTTTGCTAAATAAAATTTATTGCTGGTTTTTGATCAGTCAGGGTAGGTTATGGCTAATTTGCGTTCTACTGTGATCGTAAAAACAGATATTTGCGGATATACCGTCAGAGTCAAAAAATTATCTCAGTCGGACTTAAGTAGTTTGTTAAACGAGCATAAAAATTTTGTTTCAGATATTAGCACCAGAAATGAAGGCAGCGTGATAAAAGGGGAAGGTGATTCATTTTGGATAATTTTTCCCAGCGTCACAGCAGCGGCTGTAGCAGCCATAGAAATGCAGCAAGAATTGAGAGCGCAGCAATCTAGCAAGGCGAACGACGAACGATTGGCTATCCGCGTGTCGATTACATTAGGAGATGTCTTGCATCAAGATAAAGATATCTTTGGCGATACGGTGAATTTAACAGCGCGCATAGAATCAGTAACTCCGCCAGATGAAATATATTTGTCCCAAGCAGCATGGCTGGCGCTCAACAAAGCAGAAGTGCAAACCTCTTTTGTCAACGAGTTTTCTTTGAAAGGGATGAGCGAACCTGAAAAAGTCTACAAAGTTGACCAAAGTTACAAAACGCGAATCATAAAAAATCAAGCAATAATTAAAGCAGATTTGAGAGGTTTTATTGGTTATCAAGAATCTAATTCTATCAAAGACGTTGAATATTTACTCACCAACTTTGATACTTTTGAAAAAACAATTTGCGAAGAATACGGCGGTACAATTCGGAGTATTGTTGGGGATTCGCATTTGTTGACTTTCCCAGAATCTCACTCAGCCTTAGCGGCAATGGAAAGTTTGTGCGAGAATTGGAAACTTTTTATTCAGGCCAATCAAATACCTTGCGGCTTGTCGGTGGGAGTTGCTAAGGGGAATTTATATATATTTAGGTCTTGCACTTACGGAAAAGATATTAACATAGCCGACAGGCTGGAAGATTTAAGTAAAATAGTAACTCCGGGTAGAGAAAGAAATTCAGTCATAGTTTCCGATCAAATAAAACGCGAAGTCAGCGGGTCGAAGTGGGAATATAAGCTGATCAAAATCGATAAAAATGCGATTTTAGATAATCTTTTAGATTACAGTCAGTTTGACTTTTTTCAAGAAAACGATGTTTATCGGTGTTTGGTTGCATGAAGTTGCACAATATTGAACTTGAGACTGTAGAATATCTGAGAACGCCGGCTGCTATTCGCCAAAAGTGTGATCGGCTTTTTGATTTAGCCCGCCTTGACAAACTTCGCTACTTCCGCGTCGATTTATCCCAACTCGACAAAGCAGCAAATTATGTAATTGAGACAACGCGGGAACAGTATCCCGATTTTAACATTCCCTTTCACAGTCGCTGGCGACATTTTGAAGCCGGCAACCTGTCGCGACTCGCAGAATTGGATGCAGCTTTAGCAGAATTTTCGCTCATAGAGCAAGCTAAGATCAAATTTGATTTAGCAATTATCAGCGTTTTGCTTGATGCCGGTGCTGGTGCAGAATGGCAGTATTGCGAACCTGAAACCGGACAGGTTTACCGCCGTTCTGAAGGGTTAGCAATAGCCAGCTTGCGGATGTTTTGTCAAGGTGTTTTTTCCAGCAATCCCGATTTTCCTTGGCAAGCTGATTATCGCGGACTTTCTCAATTAAAACTAGAAACCTTAGCTGCTGGATTTCAGGTAAGTCGAGACAATCCGCTAGTTGGTTTAACAGGCAGATTAGAATTATTGCAGTGTTTGGGAAAGGCAATTTGCCAGCATCCATTATTATTTGGCAGCGAAAACCCGCGTCCCGGCAATTTGGCAAAATACTTGCTCGACAGTCGGGTTTCAGAATCCAAAACAGTGAATGCTGCTGAAGTATTGAGCGTTGTTTTGACAGGTTTTGGGGAAATTTGGCCGGGAAGATATGCAATTGGTGGCGTTAATTTAGGCGATGTTTGGCAGCATCGAGCCTTAACAGGAGAAAATCTGGGAGATGAATTCGTGCCGTTTCACAAACTATCGCAATGGTTGACTTATTCGCTGTTGGAACCGCTGCAAGAAATGGGTTTAGAAGTGACTGGATTGGATAAGTTAACGGGATTGCCGGAGTACCGAAACGGCGGTTTGTGTTTGGATATCGGGCTGCTGCAGGCAAAAGATTCGGCTATTTTTGAGCAGAGTTACTTGCCGGGTTCGGAAGTTATAGTAGAATGGCGATCGCTCACTGTTAATCTTTTAGATAAAATTGCCGCAGCCATTCGCGAAAAGCTGCATTTGAGTGCGGAGCAGTTGCCGCTGGTGAAGATTTTGCAAGGAGGAACTTGGGCGGCGGGGCGGAAAATTGCGGCCGAATTGAGGGCTGGTGGAGTGCCGCCAATTCAGATTGAAAGTGACGGCACTGTGTTTTAGAGGGAAAAAGGAAGAAGGAAGAGGGAAGAAGGAAGAAGGAAGAAGGAAGAGGGAGGAAGGAAGAGGGAAGAGGGAAGTTCGGCAACGGATTCTATAACGGATGTCAGGAAGAAGGAAGAGGGAAGAGGGAAAAAGGAAGAAGGAAGAGGGAAAATTATCCACTCTTCCAATTTAAAACTCAAAATTCCAAATTCAAACCTGAAAACTATTCCTCACACTACACTCCCCACAAGCTGCTTAGCGGCAAGTGCGATATTTGACGTGATAAACTAAACCGCGATGAGCCAAATCGAAGGAGTCAACGGTGGCCATGCCGGCACCGCGGGCGGTCATCGCAGCATTTACTCGCATATTTACACTGTCGCCGCAGCGAGACCAAACATTAGCTACAGTAGCTAAGCTATCTCGAACATTGTAGTTAGTTTCGCCGCTCAAATTCCGATTAAAAACTGGGCCGCGGGCTCCAGCGAAAAAGTATTCTGCTCGCAGGTTGCCTGTGGTTTTAGGAGCAACGTAGCCGCGGTAATCAGCATCGTAGATAGAAATTTGGTAGCCTTGGGGTACTTTGATGGGAATGCTCAGATTGCAGCTTTTCCGGCTTTCTGTTGAGACATTTCCCAGGGCTGCAAACTTGTCAAATAGGATGGTCAATTCTTGACCGTCGGGGCTGACGCTGACGCTGGCGGAGCGATCTGGGCAACCGCTACCGCCGTAGCTTGCACCTAAAATTTGAACTGCCGGATTAGCAAAGGCGGGGCTGATAGAAGCAGTCATTAATGCCGTAGCTAGCAATAGTTTTACAAACTTCATGGATGTTCTCCTTAATAAGTTAAGTTGTGTGTTAGGAGCACCCTAAAAAATTGAAGCTAAATTTAGATAAGCTTCTTTAAACTTGGATATGGACGCCTTGATGTGGAAAGATGAAAAGCCAGTCAAGCCAAGCTTATTACCTCATGTGCAGTTCCTCTTCAGGTTTTTTCGATTAGTGAATTAATCGAAAAAATAGGTTTTCTGCTGATACTTTCTAAGATTCATATCTGTTCCTAAAAGTTCCGGAAGATTTCGGTGCGAAACTCCGGATCTGTGTTAACAGGCTTGAACGAAGCGCGAGACAGCGAGTGAAACCAGTCGGGAGGCTTTTGAACCCGGATATGCGTTCCCAGGAAGAGGGCCGCAAGGAGAGGAAACGAGAGAATGAGATATTTGTGTATATTCAAACCTCGCATACTTAGTGTCGCGCTGCGCGGAAAAAAGATAAGTGTAGAAGCGAATTTTATTCCCTCGGTATTCGTGTTTTCTATACGAGTTTGATATAAGTAGTTTTGGACGCAGGGGCGGCTATAAACCGGTCTTTTTTGCGTCAAGAAGGGTTCGATGACTGATCAGTTAGAATAAAGCAAATTAATTGTTCAAAAAAATGAGTGCTAAAGTTACTGTTATAGACCATCCTTTGATACAGCACAAGTTAACTCTAATGCGGCAAACTCAAACGAGCACGGCTAAATTTCGCCAACTGCTGAAAGAGATTGGGATGCTGCTAGCTTATGAAGTGACGCGAGATTTGCCGCTAAAATACGAACAAATAGAAACGCCGATCGCCAAAATGAATGCACCGATGCTGGCTGCGGAAAAGAACATGGTCATTATTTCGATTATGCGCGCCGGTCAGGGATTATTAGATAGTATTTTAGAACTGATTCCGTCAGCGAGGGTAGGACATATTGGTTTGTACCGCGATCCGACAACTCGGATGGCGATCGAATATTATTTCAAAGTTCCACAGGATATCGAACAGCGAGATGTTTTAATTGTCGATCCGATGCTGGCTACTGGTAATTCAGCAGTCGCGGCAGTGGATAGGCTGAAAGAAGTTAATCCGAAGTCTATTAAATTTTTGTGCTTGCTGGCGGCACCGGAGGGACTTAAGCACTTTCACGAACAGCACCCTGACGTGCAGATTTATACGGCTGCTGTTGACGAGCGTTTGGACGAGCACGGCTATATTGTACCGGGACTCGGAGATGCGGGCGATCGGCTTTACGGCACTATGTGAATTCACTTAAATTATTATCTGCTGTATATGTCAATACATCCATTGCAAAATAAGTTTACTAACATAACTATTGCTTTGATAGTGTCAGGGAATGTAAATTGTAAGATTTTAATGTCAGGAAAAGCCTATATATAGCAAGGGTTGTAGGATTTTTTAACATTAAATTCGGAAATTGCATTATTTCAATGTATTTACTGCATTTTATGGTGTAATTCTCTGCCTTTAGTGTAATTAATCGCAGGAATTTGTTCATAAAATAGATATATGATGCTCATCGTTTGCGATCGACTATTAACAATTTTTGGACGAGGAAAAAAGAATGGAGACTACAGCACAGAAAAAAGCCCAACCTCAGCCTGTTGAGGAAGTGAAAATTAACAATATCAACAGTTTGGAGTTTGAGCTTTGGGCTAAAGCCGTGAAACGGCAGATGATTGCAGCACTCTCTAAAAAGGGCGCGATTTGACATCTCTGGGGTTTTTTTGCGCAAGTTGTGTTAATTAAATTAACAAAATTTTTGTCTGCATTGTTGTCCGAGAGCGATAACGGGGAGGGGAAGAGTTTTGAGATTGCGCCTCTTTCGGAGTTGCCGGAGGCGGAGAAGAAAGCATTTTCCTTCTTTCTAGTTTTGGACGCATGGGTGGCAGGAAACCGGGTTTTTTTACGAAAATACTTCTGTTGCAATCGGCAGAAACGGTAAAAAACCCGGTTTCTTGGTGTCGAGAGTGGGTTCGGGGCTGTTTTCTCTGCCGATTGCTTTCTGCCAGATCACGATCGCTTGTCAACCGCCGCCAGCAAGCGCAGACTTCCGTCTTGAATCTGCACTGCTTTCACCGTTCCCACAGCAACTCTTTGTTGACCGTTAGCCATCGCTACCTCAATCTTAATTTTGGGGTCAGCCTGCAAGCCCAGCCGCCCCCAGAGCCATTTGACTTGAGTAGCAGGAAAAGAGCGCACTTCTACATCTGAAAAGGGCGAATTAACCCAACGGCTACCGTCGTAAAAACTCGCTACTTGCACCTGATACCAAACTTGTTCTCCCGCCAATTTTAACTCGTTGTTCGGTTCTGGTTCCAGCCACTCAGCGGGATTGACACTGCTAATTAAAGTAGCAGAACCCATAATTTGACTTTTGTGGTCTTCTAGATTTTCAGCCTGAGAAACTGCTTCCTCAAGTTTGTTGACCAAATTCCGAATTCGACTTCTTGTTTCGCTGTCAGTATCTGATTGCTGGTCGAGCCAATTCATCGCCTCGCGAGTTCCGTCTTGAGACGCTACAATCAGGGCGCCCCAAGCCTTGACATCGGCGTCAGCGGCATTCACTCTCAAGGCGGCGTCTATGCGGTTCCAGATCCGCCCGCCGTCATTTTTGAGGGTTGTGGCAATTTCGTGACTGTTGCTCGGATCGGCTTCAAATACTTGCAAAGCTTCGCTCCAGCGGCCGTCGATCAATTCTGCGAGAACTTGTTGACCGGGACTGGCCCAAGATGCGATCGCCTGAGCCCGAGTAATTTTAGCGTGAAATTCGATCGTTTCTAGCTGAGCTTGCGCGACAGCGGGCCAATTTTTGCCGGCTTTCCCCTTCGCCACACGCATGACATTTAATGCTGGAGACCACAGCCCGCTTTTTGCCAGTCGCAGCCCATTTTTGTAAGTCTCGTCATTGAAGGCAAACTCTTCTAAAGAAATCGCCGTCAACTGAACTGGGTTCGGCAAAAATTTGCGCGGGCCAATTTGATAAAGGGTAAATTGCGGCTCTAAACCAACTGTTTGGTCGATCGCCAACTGCGGATTTGAACCCTTAACAATTTGCTGCCAATTCGGCGGTTGTCCGGCCGCACTCGCCCAATCCAACAGCGAGATTAAATGATTTTGACTGGGGTTGTAGCGAACGACTTGTCCGTAGGGAATTTTCTTGTCGCCCCGCATTAGTTTACCGCTGACATTAAACCAAATGCCCGAGGCGGGGGGCTTTCCGTCAAAGCGGCGCAGTTCTGTTAGGGGTAACGACTGATTGGAGGCTTGATTGTCAGATGTAGAGTCAGCTAAAGAAGCAATGACAAAAGATTCCGCAGGGCCTTCTACATTCACAGAACTTGCTAGCTGAAAATACTGCTCTTTATCGGAACTGCGATCGGCAAACTGCACCCGCTTGTACACCCGAAGTTCGACAATTTGACGGCAAGGATTTTTGCAAACAGTAGAAGCCTTAACAGTTCTTTCTACCATCACCGGCAATAGCAAATCGGAAATATAGTTATCGCCGGATTGAGCGACGGGAAGCGGGAGGGGTTCTCCGGTTACGAATCCCAATTTGCGGACGCTGGCTTTGATTTGATCGAGAGTTTGGATGGAATCTCTGCTACCTGTAGGCAGACGCGACCATTCCGGCACAAACTGAGAGATCAACTTGTTGCCGTTGGGATCGACAATTAGCTGATAACTCAGCCAAGCGCCGCCTCCCATCAAAGCTGCACAGCCACACAAGACGCTGAGGGCTGTCAAATTAGCTATCAGTCTTTTCCAGGGATATTTGGCGGGAGTTAGGGGAGCAGCTCTTAGAAGCTGGGACTCTTTAAGATTTTTGGGGCGCCGGGTTTGGCGGCGGCGTCTTGTCGGAGGAGGAGCAACTTTGCTATTTTCTGGGGGTTTGGCTCGATTTTTTGAGGGGTTAATTTTGTGTTCCATCGTCCCATTTTAGAATTTAGATTTTAGAATTTAGAGTTTAAAATTGCAATAGCCGATCGTACTGCCGACCTATGATATCCCAGGTGTAGTGGCTTTCAACCAGCGATCGCGCACTGGCAGAGAGATCCTGTCTTAGCTGCTGATTTTCAAACAAACTCGTAATCGCCTCAACATACTCCTGAACTTTGTTCGCCCGCAAGGCCCTTATCAGTTGTGGGCCGCCATCGACGGCTAAACCCTCCAAACCTCGATCGCTAGCAACCACGGGGGTTCCCGCCGCCATCGCCTCCAAAGTTTTATTTTTAATTCCAAAACCAATCCGCATCGGCACCACACAAACAGCAACCTGATGCAAATATTCTGCCACCCTTTGCACCCGGCCTACTACTTGAATTCCCGGAAGTTTCCCCAAGGCGAGCACTTCCGGGACTGGGGAAGCCCCTACTATGGTGAGGGTAGCATCGGGATAGCGCTGCTGCAAAGGCGGCAGTATTTGCAAACTCAGAAACCTCGCCGCGTCAATATTGGGCAAATTGTTCATTGCGCCTGCAAAAATTAAGGTGTGTCCTCCCGGATCGATCGACCGGTACGGAAATTGAGTTAAATCCACGCCGTTAGGAATTACATCAATGGGAGGTACAAAAAAATCTTGTTTTCCTCGCACCTGAACCGGAGGCGAAAGCAATTCTAGGAGTTGCTCTCTGTCTGTGGATGTTGTTGCGACTATGCGGGAAAATTTGGAACAGTAGCGTTTTTCGTAGCGGGCGAGTAGCGGTAAATTCAGTCGATCGCGCAGAGGTTTTTCGGAGGTGCCGGTTGCTAACATTTCCCTGCAAGTTCCCCAAACGGAACTGTGAATGTTTGCCACTGTCAGCACTTTTTGCCGCCATTCTGGACGCACGTAAATCTCGTTAACGCTGTGTTCGCAGGTGACAGCATCGCATTTGCCTGCTATTACCAATTCGTCTGCCCAATTCTGCATTGCTTGCGAGTAGCTTGAGAGTACGTTGGGAGGTGTTCCCGACTGCAAAAATCGACTGAATCTGTGGAATTTTCCTATTATTTCAGAGAACCCCCCCTCAGTCCCCCCCTTATTAAGGGGGGGAGGAAAGAAGCCCTCCTCAAGCCCCTGGTGCAGAGTTAGCCCCCCTTTGACAAGGGGGGGTTGGGGGGATACTTGCGGGTTGGGAAAAACTGCCAATTCTGCAACTTGCTGGCGCAATGTGTCGATTTGTGAGTCGGTGACATCGGGCGATCGCAGAGTGCCGAGAATTACATCATGCCGCTGGCTCAAGTATTGCAATAAATTAAACGTCCTTACCTGAGTTCCTCCGCGGCTTGGCGGATAGGGAAAAGTCGAGGAAAGCATCAAAATCTTCATGGGATGTGGGATAAATAAAGTTGCCGCTTGCGCGATAAAATTGATTGATAAAACCTTTTTAACAATCCTCGCACCTATGGACGAATTATCTGTCAAGGCGCTGCTCGAAGACTTGAAAAAGCCCGACGAAAGCGTGCGCGATCGGGCAACTACAGAACTCTGGCGCACTTGGTTTAACCAGAAGGGTGAGTATGGGATGCAAATTCTCAGGCGATCGCAACTTTCGATAGATGCAGGCGATGTTCCCCAAGCTTTGGATTTGCTGACACAACTGATCTCCGAAGCGCCTGATTTTGCTGAAGCTTGGAACCGGCGCGCCGTACTTCACTATACCCAAGGAAATTATATAAAGTCGATCCAGGATTGCGAAACCGTCCTCAAACTGAACCCGGTTCATTTTGGAGCGCTGCACGGTCTGGGTTTGTGCTACGCTGCCTTGGGAGAATACATAAATGCTATTCAAGCTTTTCGCCGCGCTTTGGAAATTCAACCCTTTGCTTTGGTGAATCAAAAGTTAATTCTCGAATGTACAGCTCGTTTGAGTTAAAATCAACTGTGGAGTGAAGGAAGAAGGAAGAAGGAAGAAGGAAGAAGGAAGAAGGAAGAAGGAAGAAGGAAGAAGGAAGAAGGCTTTAGTTATCTAGGAGAGAAGGCTTTAGTTATCTAGGAGATATTAAAAATACAAGAAAATCAATGATTGTCTTCATTTGTCCGCAATCTAAAATCTAAAATCTAAAATGTAAAATGGTCTAAGTTAGTGCCGAAAATTAGCGTTTGCATTCCTACTTGCAATCGAGTGCATCTGCTGGCTTGTGCGATCGCCAGCGTGTTAACTCAAACTTATACAGATTTTGAATTAATTGTCTGCGATGACGGCTCAACTGACAGCACTCCGCTGTTAATGTCGGAATTTGTCGATCGCGGGATTCGCTACATTCGCCACCCGCAGAATATCGGCAAGAGTAATAATATGCGATCGGGCTTTGCGGCGGCAAGGGGCGAATATTTTATCAAGTTTGACGATGACGATCGCCTGAGCGCGCAATTTCTAGAGCGGACATCTGCTATTTTAGATAAAGACCCCAGCATCGATTTTGTCAGTACCGATCACTGGGTGATCGACATTAACAATTATATTGATGAAAATCAGACGAAACTCAATTCGCAGCGGTGGGGCCGCACTGAGTTGTCGGCTGGATTTATTGAAGATTTGCTCTCCACAGTTTTTGTGAGACAAAGTTTGCAAATAGGGGCAACTTTGTTTCGCCGCCGCGCACTGGAAGAAGTGGGATTTCTGCGGCCGAATTTGCAAAATTGCGAAGATAACGATTTGTTTGTGAGACTTGCGATTGCGGGCAAAAAGTGCTATTACTTGCCGGAGCTGTTGATGGAGTATCGATTTCACGCAGGACAGCAAGGAGTCGATCGGGCAATTCCGTATTTGAGTGATAAATTGCGCTATTTGATCGGCTACGAATTTGATTCCGAGAAGTTGGAAACAGTCAGGCTCAAAAGGATTGCCGAAACTCAATTAGCGCTGGGTTTGCGGCTGATTGAGGTTGGTGAAACTGCAAAAGGGCGATCGATGGTGCGAGCTGGAAAGTCTGTTTCTGAGGCGAAAATGTGGGCGGGTTTGGGATTGTCGCTGCTGCCCGTCGAGTTGCGTCCAAGGGCTTTTGCGGCTGTACGGGAGTTGTTGAAACGGGAGTTGTGAAAGCGTAGGATTTTGACAGAATACCCGGCGGTTGAAACCGCATCTATACACAGAAAACCCGCAAGGCAAGAGTTGAAGAGTCGGCGGTTAAAATCACGTTTATACAGACAAAACCCACCAACACGGGTTGGAAATTGTTGATTTTCTTCAGTCTCCCTCTGTTGGGACGAGAGGCAAGTATAGACGAGGTTTTAACCGCCGAGTCTTCTGGCGTGTCGTTTTACGAGCAGAAATTATCCGAATGATATAGCGGGTAGCCACGGAATATCTGTAGCGCCTGGGTCGTAGCCAAGTTGTTTGAGCAGTGTGGTAATTTGTCCTCTATGGTGAGTTTGATGATTGAACATATGTGTCACCAGAATCCAAGTTGGTAGCACGCGGCATTTACCATCTACATTGCTTGTGTACTCAAACGGTTGACTCAACCAGTCAGAATTAAGGTTTGTAGACCATTCTATAATTTGCCGATCCATTGTCTCCCGTTCTGCTCTCAAAATGTCAAATTCAGCATACAGTTCTTGACCGATAACAGTTACCGAAAATGGCTGAAGAGTGAAACGACCCATCCATGCTTTGTCACCATACAGTAAGTGATTCAAAGTGCCATGAATAGACTTGAAAAAGGCACCCATATCCTGTTTGCGCTGTTCATCAGGAATTGCCGAACAGACAGAATATATTTTTTGATTCATCCAGCAATTGTACTCAGCCATTAGCTGGTAGTAGCTACCGTCGTACATACTCAAAACTTAACCACATAGTTTGAACAACTTACATTATACAAATAGGTCTTTCACAATACTCCTGACTCTAATTGGTCTAGATAAATAAATTCAGGAGCTTTAACTCCGGCTTCTTCTCTAATTTTAACCAGTCTAGGCGACTCAAAAAACGCCCTAGCATCTGTTGTTGATGTCCAGGCGGAGAAATGAACAATTTTGTTTGGTTCATTGTCATACTTCAAGACTTGATAGGAGCGCTCGCCAGCTTCTTTTCGGATGCTTTCAGCATTATCGAATACCTGTTTCCAAGCTTCATAGTTTTCTACTTCATGAATAATTAAGACATACTGCATAGTAATCAGATTCTCTGAGCCTCTCAAAACTTCAAACGACTAATTTGATTAGACTAACTCACTTTATCTCCAAAGCCGAGCACAGGAGAGCGAGTAAATTATACCGTAGTGACGGTAGAAAATCCTGCCAACACCGAACAGAGCGATCGCGCTTTCCACTAAAGTAGTAAACAGTGCCTGATGTAAATAAGTTTTTCCTAAATATCGTGTCTATATTTGCTGAAGTTCCGACTGTGTGGCTGCAAATTTCCCTCGTGGGAGTCTGGCTGGGCTTGATTTTACTGGTAGCTGAGGGCTTAAATCGCTTTACTTCTGTGGATGCTGAGGTATCGCGGAAGGTGGTTCACATCGGTACTGGGAACGTGATTTTGCTGGCGTGGTGGCTGGAAATACCCGGTTGGGTGGGGATTTCGGCGGGAATTTTAGCAGGTGCGATCGCCCTAATTTCCTACCAAGTTCCGATTTTGCCCAGTCTTAACAGTATCAACCGGAAGAGTATGGGGACTTTTTTCTATGCTGTTAGTATCAGCGTTCTCGTAGCTTGGTTTTGGCCGCTGGAACGTCAGGAATACGCTGCTTTGGGCATTTTAGTGATGACTTGGGGCGACGGATTAGCTGCTGTCATCGGCCAGAAATACGGCAAACATATTTATCGAGTTTGGGGAATGCAGAAGAGTTGGGAAGGTTCTGCAACTATGTATTTGGTTAGTTTTGCTGTTAGCAGTTTAATTTTGCTGGCGGTTCAAGGCGCAGTTTGGCAAACTTGGGCGGTGTCTGCTGTTGTGGCTTTGGTTGCTGCTACTTTAGAGTCGGTTTCTAAGTGGGGAATTGACAATTTGAGCGTGCCGATCGGCAGTGCTGCGATCGCCTTTTTCCTAAATCAATTTTGGGTAATTGGTAATTAATAATTGTAGGTTGGGTAGGACGAAGTGGAACAAAACCTACAATTACTATTGACAGTCAACGGTTAACAGTCAACAGTTAATAATAAACTCTTGACTGTTAAAAGAATACCTGTGTCGAACTCGCTATAAACTGCCTGAATGGCTGCTCATTTTCTCGATTTAGAGCTTTTGGAGAGCTTACCTTCAAAAGGTTGAACTCCACTATTGGGATAGTTATCATCGCTGGGGCTAAAAATCCGCACTGCTGCTTCCGAAACGTAACGCATCGCGTTTGTCAAAGATTTAGAAAGATTCATAGAATCTGCCTCTCTTATCTGAGTTCTGATACTTCTAATATTAGTCAGATTTTTGGGCTGTGGATGATTTTAGTAATATTTATTTGAATTACTTATTGGTCTGCAACATTCAAGCAAGCTGAAGGTTTTAGGAATTACGCATTTTTGGGCGATCGACCTTTTGCTGGTAGATTTTTCCTTGCTCAACTCATGCAGTGGCGATCGCACTCCCGACGCTCAGAAACCGGGTTTTCTAACTCGGTTCGAGGGCTGCAACCAGATATTTTCGTCAAAAACCTGGAACGCTTGAGTGTTTGCGGTTAATTCCTGAGTTTGTTCAATTAGGTATTTTTATGGATTCTACCATAATATTCATGCCTCAAAAACCTAAAATATGCTAATCAGCGCCGTAGTCAAGGAATTATTCAGAGAAATATCTGCCATCTTTATCAAAAGTTTACAAAAAGATATGGTGTTAGTCACTATAATTAAAACAAAGAAATTTGTTCGGGGTTTTTCTTATGAAAACTACCACTGAGAGCCTGCACCTCAAAAATTTTGAAGAAATCCAAGAAGATCGAGAACTGACGGTTTCCTCAGCAGATTACAGCCTTTTAACCGATCTCTACCAGCTAACGATGGCGGCTTGTTACGTTGGGGAAGGGCTCGACGGGCGGGCTGCGAGTTTTGAGTTGTTCGCGCGCAGGCTGCCAGAGGGTTTTGGCTACGCGATCGCGATGGGTTTGGCTCAAGTTATCGACTATCTGGAGAAATTTCGGTTTTCTCCGGCGCAAATTGAGACTTTGCAGTCCACTGGGATTTTTGCAGGTGCCCCGGAGCGATTTTGGACTCTACTCGCCACAGCCCGCTTTACTGGGGATGTTTGGGCAGTCCCGGAGGGGACAGCGGTGTTTGCCAATGAGCCGCTGCTGCGAATTGAGGCTCCTCTGTGGCAGGCTCAGTTGGTGGAAACTTATTTGTTGAATGCGATAAATTATCAAACTTTGATTGCGACTCGGGCTGCGCGGCTGCGGGATGTCGCGGGCCCGGATGCTAAGTTGCTGGAATTCGGGACGCGCAGGGCTTTTGGGCCTCAAGCTGCTGTGTGGGCGGCTAGGGCGGCTCTGGCTGCTGGGTTCGACGGAACTTCTAATGTTTTGGCTGCTTTGAAGTTGGGCCGCAAACCTGTAGGTACTATGGCTCATGCTTTGGTAATGGCTGTGGCGGCTCTAGAAGGTAGCGAAGAGGAGGCGTTTGCAGCTTTTCACCGCTGTTTTCCGGGGGCGCCGCTGCTGATCGATACTTATAATACTGTGGCGGCGGCGCAGATGTTGGCCGATCGAGTAAATAGCGGTGAAATGCAGTTGGAAGGCGTGCGGCTGGATTCGGGCGATTTGGCGGTGCTGTCTCGGGAAGTTCGATCGATCCTTCCGGGCGTTCCAATTTTTGCTAGCGGCGATTTGGACGATCGAGAAATTGCTAAATTAAAAAGTAGCGGCGCTTGCATTGACGGTTACGGTTTGGGAACGAAGTTGGTGAGCGGTTCGCCTGTGAACGGTGTTTATAAGTTGGTGGAAATTGACGGAATTCCGGTGATGAAGGAGGCAAGCGGCAAGGTAACATATCCAGGAAGAAAGCAAATTTTTAGACATATTGAAAATGGGCAAATTCTTGGAGATTGTTTGGGATTGTCAGGAGAAAATATTAAGAATTGCGATTCTTACTTACCATTAATGGAGTTGGTTGTCAAGGATGGGAAACGAGTGCAGAACCAGGAAAGTTTGGAGGATATCGCCAAACGAACTGCTGCTTCTGTCGCCAGTCTTCGAGCCGAAACTCGGCAACTTGACAACCCGATTTCGCCGCCGGTGGAAATTTCTCCAGATTTGCAGAGTCTCACTCAAAAAACGAAAAAGAGTCAATCGATTTTAGATTTTAGATTTTAGATTTTAGATTGAAGTCAGTAGTCAGCAGTCAACAGTCAACAGTCAACAGTCAACAATTCCCCATTACCGATTACCTATGCAGAAGATTGCTCTTTTTGGAACCAGTGCCGATCCGCCTACAGCGGGACACAAAACTATCCTGAATTGGCTTTCCCAAAATTTTGATTGGGTAGCAGTTTGGGCGTCGGACAATCCTTTTAAGTCGCACCAAACTTCTCTAGAACACCGATCGGCAATGCTGCTGTTAATGATTCAAGAAATTAATTCGCCGAGACACAATCTTTGCTTGCATCCAGAACTCAGCAGTCCGAGGACTCTAGAAACTGTGGAACAAGCAAGATTGCTGTGGCCGGATGCAGATTTGACGCTGGTAATAGGTTCGGACTTGGTGGGGCAACTGTCTCGCTGGTACAAATTTGAAGAATTGTTAAAACAAGTGGAGTTGCTGATAGTACCGCGACCGGGTTATCCGTCAGAAAAATTAGATTTGTGGCAGTTGAGGCGGATGGGTGCAGAGGTGGCGATCGCATCTTTGAGTGCTCCCAATGTTTCTTCTACCTCCTATCGGGAAACAGGAGACAGGGAAGCTTTGACTCCGACCATCGAAGATTACATCAATAGGGAGCATTTGTACGCATGGCACGAGGCACAAAAAAGGGCGAAGGTTGCTCATTAGCTGACTTTAAAGTAGGAGTAGATAATGTTATTTTCTCCGTCGATGCCGTGCAGAACCGCTTGTTGGTGCTGTTGGTAATGCGACAAGACGAACCGTTTATTGATTCTTGGAGTCTTCCCGGTACTTTGGTGCGGCACGGAGAGTCTCTTGAAAATGCGGCTTACCGGATTTTGTCGGAGAAAATCCGGGTAAAAAATTTGTATCTGGAGCAATTGTATACTTTCGGAGAACCGGGGCGCGATCCTCGGGAATATACCAGGGGCGATCGCTATCTTTCGGTGAGTTATTTTGCTTTGGTTCGCTTTGAGGAAGCTGAGTTAATTGCTGGGAGTGTAGTGGCGGGTGTCGGCCACCGCGTCGGCGGCATTGCTTGGTATCCCGTGCAACAAGTTCCTAAGCTGGCTTTCGATCACAATCAAATTCTCGAATACGGATATCGGCGACTGCGCAACAAACTTGAATACAGTCCGGTAGCTTTTGAAGTTTTGCCGGAGCTTTTTACTTTGAGCGATTTGTATCAATTGTATACAACTATTTTGGGAGAAAGTTTTTCTGATTATTCTAATTTTAGATCTCGATTGTTAAAATTGGGTTTTTTGTGCGATACCGGTGTTAAGGTTTCGCGGGGGGCTGGCCGCCCTGCTAGTTTGTACCGTTTTGATGCGGCAGCTTTTGCTCCTTTCAAAAATAAGCCACTGGTGTTTATCTAGCTGTTCCTTGGATGACATTCGGGGATCAATTGAGTAACATTAGAATAGAAGCTATTAAGGAGTGTCGGCCATGAAAGACCCTGATGAATGCGCTAATATTAACGAAGTTCGGGAGGAAATTGATATCATCGATCGAGAAGTGATCGACGCTTTGAGCAAGAGATTTAAATACGTCGTCGCGGCAGCAAGGTTCAAAACAAGTGAAGCTGGCGTTAGAGCGCCCGATCGCTTTCATGCTATGTTACAGCAGCGGCGCCAGTGGGCTTTAGAATCGGGTTTGAATCCTGATGTGGTTGAAAATATTTACCGGGATTTGGTAAATTATTATATTGAGGAAGAATTGAAACATTACAAATCTGAGTAATGTTTCCCTATATTCAAATCTAGGACTATAGGAAATCGAGTCCGCGCGGGCGGACTGTTAGCAATATTTATGGTAGTGATGCAGGTAATATGAAAATTGCGATCGCACAACTCAACCCTACTATTGGTGATATCTTTGGCAACTCCAACCTAATTCTGGAGGCTGCGAAAAAAGCAGAGGTTGAGGGCGCAAATTTATTGCTAACACCGGAACTTTCCCTGATCGGTTATCCGCCGCGCGATTTGTTGATAGATCCGAGTTTCATTGCAGCCGCAGGCGCACAGTTGCTGCAACTGGCGCAAGCTTTGCCGCCGGATTTGGCAGTCATAGTCGGCACTGCCGTACCTAATGCTGATGGTGTTAAATTAGGCGGAAAACCATTGTTTAACAGCGCTGTTTTGTTGCAAAATGGCGCCGTTAAACAAGTTTTTTATAAACGCTTGTTGCCTACTTATGATGTATTTGATGAAGACAGATATTTTGAACCGGGAAAAAACAGCAATTACTTTACTATTGGCGAGCTGAAAATCGGCGTGACAATTTGTGAAGATTTGTGGAACAATGAGGAGTTTTGGGGTAAACGCAGTTACGCGGGCGATCCTGTTTCCGATTTGGCAAAATTGGGCGTAGATTTAGTGGTGAATTTGTCGGCATCGCCTTACTGTGCGGGGAAGCGGAGAGTGCGATCGGCGATGTTGCAGCACAGCATCATCCGCTGCGGAATACCGATTATTTACGCTAATCAAATAGGGGGAAATGACGACATTATTTTTGACGGCAGCAGTTTTGCTGTGAATCGAAAGGGTGATTTGATTCAGGTATTAGCTTCTTTTGAAACTGATTTTGCGGTGCTGGAATATGACCAAGCTAAACAAGATTTAGTGGGCAGCAATCAGCAAAGTCCAGCAGGAATTGAGGCGGCGCCGTTGAGTTTTTATCCTGGCGAAGGAGATGCCGAAATTTGGGCGGCTTTGGTTTTGGGAGTGCGAGATTATGTTCGCAAGTGCGGTTTTTCTAAGGTTGTACTCGGTTTGAGTGGGGGGATAGATTCGGCTTTGGTAGCGGCGATCGCCAGTTGCGCGATCGGGCCCGAAAATGTTCTAGGGGTGCTGATGCCTTCTCCTTACAGTTCGGATCATTCGATTAATGATGCTTTGGAATTAGCCCGAAATCTGGGCGTTGCGATCGAACTATTGCCGATCGGCGATTTGATGAAAACTTACGATCGCACTCTCGCCAATTTGTTTGTCAACACACCTTTCGGGATTGCTGAGGAAAATATTCAATCGCGGATTCGAGGCAATCTGTTGATGGCAATTTCTAATAAGTTCGGACATTTGCTGCTTTCGACTGGTAATAAGTCGGAAATGGCGGTGGGTTACTGCACTCTCTACGGCGATATGAATGGGGGATTGGCGGTGATTTCTGATGTGCCGAAAACCCGCGTTTATTCGCTTTGTCGGTGGCTGAATTATGGGAGTGAGAAGCTCAAAAATCAGGCAGAGTTGGGAAAGGAAATTATTCCGGTTAATATTATTAGTAAAGCGCCTAGTGCTGAACTGAAACCAGGACAAATTGACCAAGATTCTTTGCCTGCTTACGATGTTTTAGATGACATCTTGCAGCGGTTGATTGAACATCACGAATCTTCCCAACAAATTGTCGAAGCCGGACACGATGAAGCGGTGATAAAACGTGTAGTAAAATTAGTGAGGCAAGCGGAGTTTAAACGGCGACAAGCAGCCCCGGGTTTGAAAATTAGCGATCGAGCTTTTGGTACCGGTTGGCGGATGCCGATCGCCAAAGTTTCCTCTTATTAAACGCAAAATGGTTAACATCGACGGTAGTTTCGGCTTCGATTTTCTCCTGGGAACTCTCAGCAACGATACGATTAGAGGATTTGCGGGTAATGATACTGTTCAAGGTTTGGGGGGAAACGACCGAGTTTTTGGCGATCGGGAAAATGACTTGCTAGCAGGAAATGAAGGCGCTGATACACTGTCTGGCGGTCAGGGAAGCGATACAATCTATGGAGGACAAGACTCCGATTGGATGTTTGGCGATCGGGGTAACGATTTGCTAACAGGCGGCGAAAGCGGGGATATCTTGACAGGAGGCGCGGGCGATGATTTATTTGTGATTGAAAGAACCGCCGCCGCATCTACTATTACAGAAGCTGATATAATTACAGATTTTGGCAACGGCAATGATAAAATTGTATTGACAGAAGGCATGAAGTTTAGCGATTTGGAGCTTTCTGTTTCCGACAACCAAACTGTTATGAAAGATAAAAACTCTGGTAATTATTTAGGAGTTGTTTCGGGAAACTCTAATCTGACTGAATCAAACTTTATCTCGCTGTTTGGCGGAATAGATAGGGGTCAGCTTTTGCCAATTTCTGTTAACACGATTGTAGCCGATCGCGCGATCGGACTGGAAGTGGCGCAAACTCCCCAAGAACAAGCGACAGGTTTAATGTTCCGGACAGAATTACCCGATGACAGGGGAATGTTTTTCCCGATCGAACCCGCGCGAAACGTGCGTTTTTGGATGAAAAACGTGTTGATTGAACTCGATATGGTTTTTCTGCGGGAAGGCGTAGTGCAGGCGATAATTCCTAACGTACCGCCGTGTTTGAGCGAAACCTGCCCCAACTACGGCCCGGATGTTCCCGTTGACGGAGTTATTGAACTCAAAGGCGGAAGGGCGGCCCAATTGGGATTGAAAGTGGGCGATCGGATTCCCAATTTGCCCTAAAAGGTATATGATTTTATCGCAGCATTTAACTTATTTGCATCCAATGAACCCTATTGAATTAAAAATAATCCCCAATCAAACTCAAGACGGTTTAGCTTACCAACATTTGCGCTTGCGGATTACAACTCAAGACGGTATTATCACACCCGATGATTTACAAGGTTTGAAACTTCCTCAAGATGTTCAATTCAGTCAAGGAATTGTCATTGAAGGTAGAGGAGCGATTTGGCTGTACGGGTATTTAGTGCATGAATGCCATCCTGCGGCTTGGGTTGGATGTTACGATCCGCGATTAGAAGGTGCGGTAGTAGTAGCGACGCACAAGCACGAGGTATCAGTTGGACAGGTATTAAAATTGAGTTTACCGAGTGATTAAATTAGATTGTGTTGGGTAAATTAACCGCAAGATTTGTAGGGGCGGGTTTTAGCAACAATCTTTGATTTACATATCCACAATAATTATAAACCCGCCCTGTCCCTATGTAATTTTTATTTGTAATAACTCCTATGTTGCACGATTCTCAAGAACAGGCTTTCCGACCTGTTCCACAAAAATTCAATTTTCTGGTGGGGTGGGCATCCTGCGCGCCCTAAAATGATTATTGAGAATGGTGCAAGATGTGAGTAATCACCTACTTAGTATCGCGCGATCGCCCAAAAAACCTTTAAGTTTAACTATAACAACACTTCGGAGACTTTCAGGATTCCCGTATGGGCGCGGATTCCTAGTTTATACGAATTTTTGCGTCTAGTAACGAGAAATATACGAATAAACCAGTTTTCATCAGTCAGTATGCGTGCAGGACTAATACCCGCACTCGCCCACAAAGAAACATTTATAGGACTTGCGCAAGAGAGCAATTTTTACACTATTTGTGGAGGTAAGGTGTGCGCTTCGCACCCTACAGATAGTGTCTGTGCCTAAGTCCTAATTTAATTTTAATTAAAATTTATCCTTTGACAGGCAAAACGATCGCAAACTCAGTGCCAATTCCTAGAGCCGCATTCACCTCGATACTTCCGCCATGTTTTTCTACCGCAATTTGGTGGACAATTGCCAACCCCAATCCAGTTCCTTTGCCGACACCTTTCGTCGTGAACAAATGGTCGAATATCTGCTGTTTCACTTCCTCTTTCATCCCGGTGCCGTTATCAGCAATTTTAATTTTAATGTGCGCTTCGCCCATTACATCAGTGCAAATTGTGATGCGGTTGGGATTAGCGGCAATTTCAGTAAAACTGCGTCCTAAATTTGACTCTTCTAAGGCATCGATCGCATTGGCAAGCAGGTTCATGAAAACTTGATTTAATTGACCGGGAAAACATTCGATTTTAGGAAGATTGCCGTATTTAGTCATCACTTCAATCTGCGGACGGTATTCGTTTGCTTTGAGGCGGTGTTTTAAAATTAAAATAGCGCTATTAATGCCTTCGTGAATATTAAAAGGAACTTTGTAGTCTTTGTCGCCTCGGGAGAAGGTACGCAAACTGGTGCTGATGCTACAAATGCGATCGCACCCGACTTGCATTGAATCAATCATCTTCGGTAAATCTTCCAAAAGATAATCGAGGTCTATCTCTTCGGCGTGGTCGGCCATTTCCGATTTCGGTGCAGCGGAGCGATACAATTTTAAGTGTTCTATCACATCTTCTAAACTCCTTTTAGCTTCATTTAAATTGCCAGAAATAAACCCAATCGGATTGTTAATTTCGTGGGCGACTCCGGCGACTAAATTGCCCAAAGCAGACATTTTTTCATTTTGAACGAGTTGCAGTTGCGCTTGCTGTAAATCTTTTAAAGTTTGTTCGAGCTGTTGGTTTTGCTCTTGCAAAAGTTCCGCTGCTCGCTTGCGATCGGTCGCATCAACACCTAAACCAATAATCCCGATCGTCTCACCCTGGCAATTTTTTAGCTGCACTTTCGTGATTTCTAAGTAGTGTAGTTGGCCGTCAACAAATTTGAAAATTTCGCTGGAGTAATGCGGCAAATCTTGGGCAAGGCAGGCGGCATCTGAAACCATACAGCCCGCTGCATCCTCCCCCATTAGATCTTTGTAATGATCGACAGCTAGGAAAGCGCTCACAGGCACGCCTATATGTTGAGAAAAGGTCTCGTTCAAAAACTGTACTTTACCGCTGAGATTAACCATCCAAATCCAAATCGGAGCGACATCAATAATCGCTTGGAGCATTTGTTTTTGATCGGCAAGCTGAGCTTCGGTTCGGGTGAATTTTGCTAGCGATCGCTCTAATTGTTGGTTGTAATCCTGATATGTTTTATAAAGCAGAGCATTTTGCAAACAGATGGCTGCCTGGGAACACAGGAGATTGAGAAGTTGCAGGCGATCGCGGGTAAAAACTCCTGCGGTTAACCGATTCTCCAGATACAAAATGCCGACTAACTTGCCTCGATCGAGAATCGGCCAACACAACGCGCTCAGCGGTTCGTATTTGAGGATGTAGGAGTCGGAATCCCAATCACATTTTTGAGCGATGTCCCGCACAATGACAGGTTTCAACAAGTTTTTAACGCAGTCAACAATTTTGAGGGGCAAGATATCGCTGTTTTCATCGAGTGTTGCGGATGATAAGTCGATCGCCCGATCGACTCCATAATTGTCGATCGCGCTTGTAGCAGCGATTTCCCATTGATTGCCGTTTGGCAAAATCAGCACTGCTTTGTCCGATCCTGTATTTGTCATTGCCAGTTGCATCAGTTTGGCAATCAGTCGATCGAGCTGAATTTCACTAGAAAGGGCTTGACAAGCTTTTAGCAGACTTGAAAAATTCCCAAAATCTGAGACACTAGCCGAAACAGACGGATGAATGGATGGATGAAGCGATTGATTTGGCCCCGCAGGTGTTGGAAAATTTGCTAATGGATTTGCAGAGAGTTTTGCGAGTTCTAAAATCGGTTTTAACAATTGAGGATAGCGTTTTTCTAAGTCGTCAACTTTCGCTTTATCTCCCCAGCGGACATAGCAATCATAGGCATCTATCATGTAGACTCGCGCAAATTTTTCTCTTTCCAATGACAGGTAAAACTTAGCAGCTAGTTCGCAGGCAAGAGCTTCTTCATTCAAATATTCGTTAGCTTTAGCTCCGGTAATAGCTCGATCGTACAGTTCCATTGCTTCTGCTGTCTGGCCCAAAACGCGGAGCAATTCTGCCTCAACCAGATCGAACTTGTGCTGGTAATTGAGCGGGGTATGGTGCGCGAATTCTTTGAGTTTTTTCTGACTAGCCCCAACGCGCTTAAGGATTTGTTGGCGCTCCGCCGGTGTGACATCTGCATAGATTGCCAAATCTGCCAGCGTATCATAAAACTCGTGCATCATTTTTACTAGCATTTAAACACAATTCTCAAGATAAGGTTTGCATCCATTTTTCCTGTCTAGCGGCTTCAGAGCGATCGAATATATCCCGAATCCGTCGCCTCTTTTTGCTCAATTTTATCCTCCTAAATATCGCCTGTAACAGTCAAGATTAATTCCCATATTGGGAGGTTTCATATATTTGTAAATAACTGGGCTTCGTTCGAGTTCGTTGAGAATGTCTGTTCGCTTAAGGACTATTTCGAGCGATGCAATTAACGGCGGCTGCTTTACTCGATCGTCTTCTCGGAATACCGCGCAGCCAAAAATTTCCGCGACAAAGACGTAACTGCGGGCGTAGGATTTTATACTGCGCGCAGCAATTGTGCGGGGAATATCGAGATTTTTGACCGTCGCCCGCCGGTTGCGAAACTGCAAGAGTTTGCTACAGCCGGGTTGCCGGTCAAGATGGCGCGCGCCCCGATCGACAGCCCTTCCAAAATTGGTGTACGATTGCGCGATCGGGTTAGATCCAGGCATTAGCGCAGTCAAATCTACTACATCTACTGTTCCGTCCATATCGGCTGACCTCAACTCCGACATTAGCTTGACAAAACTTAATGTATCTATATTAGGGCATAAACACCATAATTTTTGAGCGTCAGATCTAAAATTCTAATTATCTGTTAACGAACAATATTTTATACATTGGCGAGCGGGGTTGCAGGCTTTTACTTACGTATAAGTTTCTGCTGCTAATCTCAAATGCGGTTAAATAAACGCCAAAGACCGTATAAACACGGAAGTATGGTTTCTCTAAAAATACAACCTGTAATTAATTGAATTTAATAGAGATCGATCGACTCAAATTTCCGCTACGATATGGAAAAATTTTTAGCTTAAAAATTTAAAATAAAGCCTATACAAATAATAAAAAACTCGTCGTGGAATGAGTAGCACTTCAGTCCCGCCTAGAAAAAGACAGGGCAGTTTTATTCTGCTGAAACCCCTCCTGCACTCTACTTCCGGGCTAATAGCCCTCGCAGGGGTTAAAACCGAAATCAAATAGTAATATGCAGTTGTCTTCATAGCACTATAACTAGATTCCGACAGGGATTAAAACCCCTGTCGGAATCTAGTTTCCAAAGAAGGAAACAGCGTTATTTGAGATTAGTCGATCGCGTCTGCCACTCGTTGAGTTCTGTCAATATCTCGATTCACTTTCTAGGAAATATTGTCCCAGGCATCTTCAGCGTTCTATCTTGCATCTCGTGCTGCATCATTGATATTTTCTTGGCCTCCGCTGGTGTTATATCTCAGAGACTCAGTACCCTCTGCTGCTCTTTCTTTTGCTCCCTGGGTAGCTTCTTTAACAATATCTTTTGCTCCCTTCAAGCCTTCGCGAGTGTTTTCTTTAAGATTAGCAAAGCCTTGTTTGGTTTTGTCACCAAAGTTATCAGCTTTCTGCTGAGCCGTGCGAGCATCGTCCTTGACCTTTTCACCAACTTGGTTGAGTTTGTCAGGCGCGTCGTCCCCTACCCGTCGCACGTTTTCGCCTACATTGTTGCTAGATTTGGTATCGATGCGGTGCTGCGCTTGCTCTTTGAGAAGCTGAGCTTTTGCTTCTGTTGTTGTCATCTTGTCGTTTCTGGGATCGACATCGGGGTAGTTGTTCATGCCGCCTTTGTATTCGGAAGTTACAGCCCCACTCGGCACTTCTTCTCTAATTTTGTCGGCAGTTCTTGCGGCCATTACATCAGTTTTTCCGCTCGTCACATCAGGGCGGCTGCAGGCCGTGCTCACTAATACTAAAATGCCAGCCAGAAACACTGTTAAAATTTGTACAGCTCGAATTTTTTTCAGAAATGCAGTTAGTGTCTTCATAAAAATGCTCCTTTCTATTGTGATATGCTCAAAAGCCTGGTGGCTTTGTACATGGCTAGCATTACAAAATTAGCCACTTAAACACTTTTTTAAGTATAGGAATAGAAACAGGAGCTTTTCATCTATCCCAAGTTACATTCCTCAAGTTATAGCAGAAGGAACAAGAAACAAGAAGGAACAAGGAAGCAATCGACCATTGTCAATCTGATACCAATTATTAAAAGTCGCAGTTCCCCGCGCCGGAGAAGGCATTGTGTCTATTTGTATCAACAATCGCCTGGAAACTTTGATAAATCTCGCTTTAACGCGAGGCAAGCTCCGCCTCGCATCCCCCTTAAGAAAGGCGACTGTGAGAGAGTGGACTGTTCTACCCTTAAGGATGGGGCGCTCGGGCGATCTGTGCCTAATCGTCAAACAGCATTCTGGCACTACATTTTGCCTTAAGTTGACAGGATGAAAGGCAATGCCATTCCATTTCCTTACTTGGCTGCGCGTTTGGTTGTCTGTGCGCGCACTACCTTGAGATGTTTGGCGTTTTAAGCTCAAAAAAAAACCTTCCGGTCAGGAACCAGAAGGTAGTGGATGTATGATCTCAAGTACAACAAGGTCTTTAATCGCAATTGTCGCCGCACATCTCGATCGCACACATCTGTCTAATGGCTGAAAGTATGTGCACAGTTGCTAAACATTTTGAATGGCTGTTTTTAAACTCTTGCAGAATTCGCCTATCGCCTCTAAACCCTGTTCTGGAGTCCCTTCAGCCAAGCGTTTGACAAAAGCACTGCCAACAATTGCAGCGTCTGCACCCCATTCTTTGACTTGGCGAGCGTGTTCGGGTTTCGATATACCAAACCCGACGCCGATGGGTTTGTCGGTGATGCTGCGGAGTTCTTGCAGCAACTCTTTTGCTCGTGTTTCTAAGCCTTCGCGCACTCCCGTAACCCCCGTCACGCTGACCAAGTAAATAAATCCTTGAGACTCCCGAGCGATCGCTTCTATGCGACTTTTGGGACTTGTCGGAGCAACTAATAATGTTAGTTCAATCCCTAATTTGTTGGCAGGTTGGATAAGACTGTCGGCTTCTTCTAAGGGCAAGTCTGGTACAACCAATCCCTGAACTCCGGCACTTTTGATTTGCTGCAAAAAGGTTTCTATACCTCGGTACAAAATCGGGTTGTAGTATGTGAAGAGAATGATCGGCGATCGCAAATTAGGACTAACTTTCGCTACCATTTCCAGCACCGCATCTAACGTCGTTCCCCGCTGCAGGGCCCTAGTAGCGGCGGCTTGAATCACTGGCCCGTCAGCTAGCGGGTCAGAATAGGGAACGCCAAGCTCGATCGCATCTGCACCGTTATCATCCAAAATTTGCAGTGCTTTAGCCGTTGTCTCCAAGTCTGGGTCGCCAGCAGTAATAAAAGGAATCAATGCACATTGATGGTTCTTGCGCAACGTTTCAAAACAATTAGAAATAGTCATTAGTTATTAGTCATCAGTCATTGGTCATCAGTCATCATATGATGTCCGTTCGATCGACCGCAATCAAATTCGTTTGTAGTCAGGGCTTCAGCCCTCATAAAAGTCAGAGGACTTCAGTCCTCACTACAAACGTGATAACGGTTATTTTACCGGACGCGATATCAGCCATCAAATCAGTCCCCAGTCATTAGTGAAAGAGTTTATTACTAATGACTGAGTAGGTCATCGCAAAAAACAATCGTATCTTGTAGGGTGGGGTTGAGCCAGGAGCTATGATACAAACGAGTTATCAAGTGCAAAACCCCCCATCCCCATCTAATGTTTATTTGTACCCAGCTACTTAATAACTAATGACTGAGGGCTAAAGACTATTGACTAATTATCTTTTTCCTGCTCAATTTCGGCTTGAAGTTTGGCTAATTCTTCAGGAGTGAGCTCATCGAGCCGCTTCTGCAAGACAGCTTCTTTGTACTCTTGCAGTTGCTGACTGTAGGTCATATTTTGAGTAAGTGCTCGAAATAAATAAGTCACCAGCCAGCCAATCAAGCCGGCGACCAAAAACAACTGACTCCAAATCCCTGCATTCATACTGTCGAGTCCGGCAAATTGCAGTAGCAAGTAGACAAACCCACCTGCTACAAAAAAGCCGAGACTGATTCCAATTACGTCAATACGTCGCATTTAGGCTTCTATCTGCCGCCGTTTGGGCCGAAAATTCAAAAAGGGAGCTAGGAGAAACATACCTGGGAAGAAGAAGAACATCAAGAAGTACATGAAGCCGCGCTCAAAAGAGGTAGCGACGTACCAGCGACTGTTCAGGTAAGCGTAGGTGGCTGCGGGTACTACCAGGAAGTAGGTTCCTGCCAAGACGGCGTAAAGCAGTAAGGTAATATACATAGATTTGCTTTAGGGGAATAATAACACGGGTAAGTCGGTTGACACGCTCCGCTAGCTGGTTAACTATTGTACCGCTTGGGGAGATTCAGCGCGACTTTTGGGAATTTTTTGATTAGGGGTTGCGTAAATTGGGGTTTTGGCTGTAGAATAAAAGGCTGTTGTTGTTAATGGCTCAAAACCACAGCAACTTGACCAAAGGGGGGCGTGGCGGAATGGTAGACGCTACGGACTTAAAATCCGTTGACCCGAAACGGTCGTGTGGGTTCAAGTCCCTCCGCCCCCATGAAATTCAATCATTTGTGATATCAATTCTGGTTGCACCGGAATGATTGTTGACTGTTGAATGTTGATATCGTTTTCGGTATTATTCTGATGCAACCGAAAACGATATGATTCAACGGTTTCAGACTTATTGTCACCAATAGTTCTGTTTTTCGCTCAATTTTCGCGCTAATGGTTTTCTAGTATGTCCAAAAGCGCCTCTATATCTGCCAAGTTCGCCCCGGACTTTTTACGTCGGGCCTGCAATTGGTTGAGCAAGTCGTCTGGTTTTGGAAATTGGGCGACGGTGGGAACCGATTTTTTATTTTCATCCCGATCGCCCCGCGTGATATTAAGCAGCAACTGGCAAAGCAATCACAAATTCCGTACCCTGTCCTATTTGAGAATTTACCTCAATTTTGCCTTGATGCTTGGCAACGATTTGACAGGAAATAGCCAATCCCAATCCAGTGCCTTTGCCGATCGACTTTGTAGTAAAAAATGGGTCAAATATCTGTTGGGCACTGGCGGACGCAATTCCGGGCCCGTTATCCCGAATCTTGACGGTGACAGTATTGTCGGCCGTAACTTCCGTGCTAATCCAAATGGTTGGCGAATACCCTTTATCTCCCTTTTTCACCTCCTCCAACGCATCTATTGCATTGCCGATCACGTTCATAAATACTTGATTGAGTTGGGCTGGATAGCACTCAAGCGCAGGCAACTTGCCGTATTGTTTAATAACTTGGATACCTTGTTTGAGCCGATGATTGAGAATTACGAGGGTGCTATCAATTCCTTCGTGAATGTCGGCTGATTTCATTTTTCCGTCGTCCGATCGGGAAAAATTGCGCATGGATACGACAATTTCGCGAATGCGATCGGCTCCCATTTTGATCGAAGAGAGGGTTTTTGGTAAATCTTCTCTGAGAAATTCGAGTTCAATCTCTTCGATGCGTTCTAGAATGGCATCTGGTGGGTTTGGATAGGATTGTTGATAGAGAGTTACCAAACCTGTCAAATCTTCGATGTATTGGTTGGCATAATCAATGTTGCCGCCGATGAAGTTGACAGGATTGTTGATTTCGTGGGCTATCCCTGCAACCATTTGACCGAGAGACGACATTTTTTCGGTCTGAATTAATT
The DNA here is from genome assembly GCF_036700785.1 of Microcoleus sp. S28C3. Classification (NCBI taxonomy): domain Bacteria; kingdom Bacillati; phylum Cyanobacteriota; class Cyanophyceae; order Oscillatoriales; family Microcoleaceae; genus Microcoleus; species Microcoleus sp. S28C3. The sequence goes on from NZ_JAUBPO010000032.1 coordinate 60,713, forward strand.
GGGATTGAGTTTGTTTGAGTTCTTTTGTATACTCGCTAACTCGCTGAATCAATTGATTGAAAGAGGCTGCTAAAACTCCGATTTCGTCTTGGGTTGTGACTGGTACTTGCAGGTTAAAATTCGATTCGCGAGCAACTTGCTGAGCGACATCAGTAACGGTTTCGAGGGGTTGGGCGATCGCGCGGCTGGTTTTGTCCGCTAGCGCAACGGCGATGAGCGCTGAAATTAGCATACTCCCGAGAATAATTCGGTTGCGCAAACCTTCAGCTTCTTCTAATGCTTTGGTTCCTTGCTGTTTGTGAATTTCTAGAGTAGAAATTAGCTTGGTTAAACTCTGAGCAAGGTTATCTAGTACGATCGCCTCTTGACCGCTGCTAGTCCTCAACATTTGTAGCTGTGCGGACTCGATGCTGTTGGGCGGCAAATTCCCAACTTCCGCTTCTTTTAACTGCAATTTAATTAGCTGACCGTAGTAATCAATGACGAGGGCAGATTTCTGCAAGAGAGCCTGCAATGCTGCCTCTTGTGTTGCTAGTCTCTTGGGATGTTCTCGTGCAAAAGATTCACTTTCTGAAATCAGGATTTTCGCCTGATTGATTTGCCCAAAAAACCGATTTTTTTCGTATTTCAGCGCCACAGTGTTTCCCAAAACGACTGGCAATCTCGCCGCGTGCGATCGGGCTTCAAATACGGTATTTTGCAAATTTTGCAGCAGTTGCTGCTGCTGTTGAGCAACATTTACCTGAACTAAAGCTTGCTTGCGAAAGTAGTCTCCCAATCTCAGTCCCGCACCAGTTCCCAAAATCGCTATGCTGATAGCTAAAGCATAGCCATAGCTAATTTTTTGGCCGATTCGCAAATGGTTGCATTCTGCCTTTAGCCCAGTTATATTAATAGTTGAAGTTTGTAACAAATGTTTTTGAGCATATTGCTTTTGCTGTACCTTGCTATTTTTGGACTTACTGTGGGTTAATAATAACATTGGAAGTTCCTCCCAAACAAATTAGGAGTAATTGAGCGAAGAGAAGCAGAATGCACTTATGCGGAAGGTCGAAAGCAGTTTTGAGTGTTTAATTTTGAATTTTGAAATCTTTCACTCAAAACTCAACGCTTCCCCTAGTATCTCTGTTTTTAGACTAGAGTGTTTGTGATCTCTATCAACAATCTATGTGACTATACGCAGATTTACAAAACTTATGATAACAGCGATTAGTATTTTTAGTCAGTTGGGACACAAAGCCCAACTACCGGTTCTCCCCGTTTTTCTTTTTCTGCCAGTTCTATGTTCAATTCCAGCACTTTTGCTAAAATATTGTCCCTGGTGCGATTCGTTTAGTCAAGCGCGACCTGATACAGCGGATTCCAGATTTATGAAGTACAGTAGGAGCAGCTTGTAAACCAGTTTTTAAAGTGCTTAATATTAACCAAATAAGCGTGCCTACGCCAAGTAAAATGTCTACCTTCTTGCTAGTAGGGGGCAAAAACTTACGTAAAAAAGCTTTGAGTTGTGACCACCATAATTCGATCGGATTAAAGTCAGGAGAATAGGGTGAGACAGCCGCTTCCATGTATATATGATACAGTTTATTTAGTACATAAGCGAAAAAAATGAAACCTTATTCGATCGAGTTGCGCGATCAAATAGTTAAAATCTATGAACAAGGTGATACATCAATTAGGAAAGTAGCCAGGGTAAACGCATCTAAATTAAGTTGACAGAAAATCATATTTGTGCGTGAGTCTTTTTCTGAAAAAAGCATTCTTAAAACTCTTAAATCCGATGGAATCAACCCAGTAAAAATCGAGCTTTAAGAACTTCTGAATTCTCGAAGCTGAATCAATTTAGATCGGGAATCTGTTTGAGTTTTCGAGCGTTAACTGGCAGAGTCTAAGATTTGGACTAAATAGATCTCTTGCAAAATATTTTTGTGCTATTATGGAAAGTTTAGGCAATTTTATAATCTAGCAGGCCCGGCAAGTTTAAGGAGATGCCAATCAACCCAATAATTCAAAGTTTTACCTAAACTTGAGCAAACTCTTAAGGATAACACATATTTTTTTTGCAAGAGGTCTAATAATTATTATCCATTCCCGCCAGATACCGCTTCATTTTTAAACTTCCTTTAAATCCTTTTTCTTGTTTCAGTAAA